>DAWBVG010000551.1:0-3083 GCA_052279865.1 Muribaculaceae bacterium | reverse complement strand
TTTTTTTTGGGTATTTTTGTGTTTGGTAATGGTGGTAATGGGTAGGACTACTTTATTTTTTGGGGGATGCCTGCAACGGTGAGATAAACCTCGTCGGCATGGGCGGCAATGTACTGGTTGAACCAGCCCTGGATATCGGTGAATTTGCGTGTCATGGCATTCGGAGAGACACCTCCTGACCCAATCTCGTTGGAGACGAATATGTATACTGCATCATGGCTCGTGAACCTGTCAAACTCATCTTTGAGGATGTTTAGAGAAGCCGACACGTCTTCTCCATTGTTGAAGAAAACATTCGTCACCCACATTGTCACGCAGTCAATCAGTACGGTCTTTCCGGTCACATCATGACGGCTGAGGTTGATCTCCTCTTCAATTGTCGACCAGTTGGAGCCGCGTCTCTCCTGATGGATGTGCACTCGTTCGCGGAATTCGTCATCAATCACGTGGGCGGTGGCGAGATATATCGGTGTTTCGGAGTTTTCGAGAGCGAGTTTTTCGGAAAACTCACTTTTGCCGGAGCGTTGTCCGCCGGTGACGAGTATTATTTTCTTTTTCATGTCAGACATATATTTCGTCGGGTACGGACAAAGAACCTCCTGCAACAGACTTTTCATCGAAATGTGTTACGGAGTCAGCTTCGATGCCCGGATAATATAGTAAAAAAGGAGGTGCTGATGATGAATGACATCCGGATTCGCAAAGAGAGGGATGATCAGACATCACCGCAATGGAGAAAGGTTCGGAACTCTGTTGCAACTTATCGAGCAATGGCATAACTATATGTTTGTCGATATTTTCGATAGCACTCGTTTTGGATATGGGATCGCATTCATGAGAAGCCGTGTCGCATGCCTCAATATGCAGGATGGAAACATCATGATTCTCAATTGCCGACAACAGAGCTTTCCCTTTTGCTCTGAAATCGGTGTCGCAACGTCCCGTGGCATTGACAGGTTCTATCCATTCCATATCGAGGGCTTTAGCCATGCCTTTAATTAGCGGAACGTGTCCGATCATTACTGTTCGTGCCGGATGAGAACCATCTATTGCATGACGTTTGCCAAATGCTTCATAGGTTTTCGGAGTGTCTGCACTCCAGAATGATATAAGTGCGGTGTCGACCGGAAGTGCTTCTTTGCATGTTGAGATACATATGCCTGTTCGCGAGGAGAGGGGATGAAACGAGATATGGGGGTAAAGCGGGGCTATTTCATCCAACCTGCTTTCCTCTTCTTTAAGTATATATCTCATTATCGTATCTTCCAAAGAAACCCCGATTCCGAGACCTATGGCTTCAAGTGGACCACGTCCCGAAGGGAGTTCGTTTGGAAGATAGCCGAGGATTGTCAGTATTGCTGTCTCGCTTCCGGGATAATGTCCGGGTGGCACGGTGTTTACGAGTCCGCAACGGCCCATTGATGCCAGCCGGTCCATTGCAGGTGTAAATGCCGCTTCCATCGGAGTCTTTCCTCCCAGCGACTTTAGCGGCTCATCAGCCATTCCATCACAAATCACCAGCACGTTTTTCATATCGGTAAAATAGGTTCTTTGCGTTATATGGATGCCCAGGCTTCAAAAGCTTCCATGCGACCGGCGTTCACTTTATCGGGGTAATGTGCATCTGAATTGAAGACGATAGGCACTCCTGCCGCTTTTAGCTTTGACCACCATCTCAATGCCGGGAAATAGCGTTTTTTATCAGCGAGAGATTTAGTGTTTATTTCTACTATCACTTTGGCTGTCTGCGCATGGCTGATCACATCGTCGACAAGCGCCTCATACCATCCTTGGTTTTCAAGTTCCGGATCTGCCATTGCCGCATTGCCGGCTATCTTGTCAAAGTGCCCGAGAATTTCAAAACCACCGCGTTCCAGCATTCTGATCACATGTTCGAAATATTTTTCCGTCACATAACGTAGGTCGCCATGATAACCGTCTCTGAGATATTCTGCAAATCTTTCAAATTTTCCATCGCAATCGAGCCATACCCCTTCCTGGTTCGGTACGAAATGCACGGAAGCCAAGCGGTAGTCGAGCGGGAGATTCTGGAAATAATCGATATGAGGTCCAAAATCCGGACTCATATAGTCTATTTCTATCGATGTGAGTATCTTCATCTTCCCGTCGTAAACATCCTTGAGTCGCGAAGCCTCGGCAAGATATGCATCCATATCCTCAAACTTCATGTTGCAGGGTTCGGATTGGGATAGAGGAGAATGCGGGGAAAATCCCCAGATATCGAAGCCTTCGGCAGCCGCAGCCTCTGCCATTTTTGCCATTGAGGCGCGACCATCGCAAAACTGAGTATGTGAATGAAAATTGTATTTGTCGGTGTTTTTGATTAGTTCGATGATGTCTTCTGTTGTCATGATTCAGCAACTTGATTAGGTATTGGAAGTTCTCTGGGCGTGAGACGCAGGAAGCGGACAAACAGCACAAGGAGGAGGGCGGAGGTGCCAAGACCGATGGCGAGAGCCCATTCATAAGCGATGCTGATTCCCCAGAGACTGTCGGTTATTGCCCCGAAACCTTCGGGGGCAAAGAAAATGTATGTCACGGTCACGGCTGTCATGAAGAGAGCCGGGATAAGTGTGATTAAATATAGTTTATGCTCTTTTGCGAGATAGACGGTAACTGCCCATAGTGTGAATACTGCAAGCACCTGATTGCACCATGCGAAATATCTCCACAATGCTTCATATGGGAGAAGCATGATGACAAAGCATATCGCGAAGATCGGTAGAGAGATCATCAGTCGCTTAACAATCTTGCGTTGTTTCACTCCCATAAAATCCGCTGCTATCAGTCTCGCAGAGCGAAGTGCGGTGTCACCAGAGGTGATGGGAGCTGCTATAACTCCAAGCACGGCAAGAATGCCTCCGACAGTGCCGAGCCAAGATTTCGACACACTGTTCACGAGTATTGCGGGACTGCCGTTTCCAAGGAAATTCTGCAGACCGTCATATCCTCCGGTGAAAGCAATGGCGGCGGCTGCCCATATCAAAGCCACAATGCCTTCTGTCACCATCGCGCCATAAAAGACCGGCCGCGCATGTTTTTCATTTTTGAGACAGCGTGCC
>DAWBVG010000550.1:0-2579 GCA_052279865.1 Muribaculaceae bacterium | reverse complement strand
CCTTGGTATCCGCGCTCCATTGCTTCCGCTATGCGGCTTCCGAGAAAAGGATCTTCTCCACTTCCCTCCATGATACGTCCCCAGCGCGCATCCAGACTGACATCCACCATAGGGGAGAAGGTCCAGTTCACCCCTTCGCTGCTCACCTCTTCTGCTGCAAAACGGGCACATTGCTCAATGGTATTCATGTCCCAGCTGCATGCCTGTGCTAACGGAATAGGGTATATGGTGCGGAAACCGTGAATTACATCAATGCCGAAAAACAGAGGTATTCCGAGTCGGCTTTCCTCTACGGCTACCTTTTGCATGTTCCTGACGCGTTGTGCATCCGCAAGATTGAGCACGGCTCCCAGTTCTCCCTTTCGACACAATTCCCAGATGTTGGATTTTACCTCTTCTCCGGTTGCAAATTCACCACCCGGAGGCACAAGATTCAGCTGTCCGATTTTTTCGCGCAGTGTCATTCTGCCCATCAGATCGTTGATGAATGCATCCATTTTCTTGTTTCCGGAGTCAGCTGACATGACTCCGCCGGATAGCATTACACCTAAAATTAAACTTATTCCAAATCTTTTCATTATAATATTCAATTCATTATTTTGGTGACTTTCTTTCCTTTTTTGACGATATTAAGTCCCGGCTGGAGTCCATTGAGTTTGCGTCCGAGGATATCATAATATTCAGTTTGACCGGTGGTCTCGGTTTCTAAACTTTCGTTTATGTCATTGATACCCGAAGATTGATTCCCTTCAACTTTAAGCAATAACCAATGGCGGGTATCCTGTTCCGGATCTGTGGCATCGTAGCCCATTGTTATCTGAGTGCCTGCTGTCAGAGCATTTCCTGTGAGTGCCAGACCTTTGCCTGAATTTTGTATCGCATGAAAATAATCGGCAACAGTAGTGAAGGTGAATGGTGTCCCTCCCGTGTTGGTTAAGGATAGTTTTGAATCAGGAGCGCTATAGGATATTGTTTTTCCGTTTCCGTTTGTAAGAATTAATCCATTGTCACCTTCCGTCACTGTCCATATCTGTGACTCCTCTCCCGAAATAATATCGCTCAAAACCAAGGATTGGTTATCGGCTGTAACTGCCATCTCATGTGCTGACTGAGGCACTATCACAAACTTATCGCCATATGATGGGGTGGCATTAACGGCAACAGATGTTATGGGAACAATGAATGTAGCGATGCTTAGAGGCGCAACGGAAAATCTTATTTTATTTCCAGATAAAACTTCACACTCATTCCCGGAAGCCATATTCTTTTCCGTATCTGTTACATAAGACACAATGCTGCCGTTGATTGCAGAGTAGGGGAGGGTTACGGTGTGTTTTGATTGATAAGCCAAATCATTAAGTGCTACTATCACAAGTTCCGAACCATCCGGACTTATGGCTGCTATTGTTTTACATGATAATGATGGCACAAAGTAATACCCAGCCTTTATAAACCTGCTTACCTGAGCATGCACGTAATAGTTTTTCAATCTTACGGCGTTCTCCGGGTTTTCATAGGCGCAAGACACAGTGCTCCATTGGTCGCTGTAATCCATGTACATCCAGTCGAACCAGGCATTCGGCATTAGATAATGGAGATCGTTGAACTTCTGCTGCATGGTTGCGAGATTACCGGTAATTCCGCTGCCTATCTGCATCGGACCATATTCGCTCATCCATAGTGGTTTCCCGGTTGCTCTGACGAGATTGCCATATTGGCTACGGCTTCTGTCTGTGGCTATGTATGAATGGGTGTTCCATTGACCCACAAGATCATCAACGCCTGCTTTTTTGAAGTATTTTATATCTGATAGAGCATGGAGGATATTCGTTTCATCGCTTGTAGATATTTTAGTGGAGAGTCCGCTTTCTGCCAGAATCGGAGCAAGCACTTTGAGAAACTCAGCCTGCGAAGCGGTGCTGAAATGGCAACCCTCCTGACTCAGACCCACAGCCCAGTATTCTGCCTGAGGTTCATTGAAAGGTTCCAATGTCTTGAACTCGATGCCGTATACATCTTTGTAATGTTTGCATACGTCCACAAGGTAATGTGCGAATGCTTCATAATATTCCGGTTTCAAGTTGTCATCTTTAGTTGTCGGTCCTCCCGCGCAACATCCGCTGACGGTCATCCACCACGGAGCGGAATTAGAGAACGCTTCGAAAACCGCATCCGGTCTCTTTTCCTTGATTTTCAACATCACACGACGCTGCGCAGCGTCTCTTGTCCAATCATAAGGCTTGTCAGGACCATCCTTGAAAGATTCAAATTCAGCGCGGGCTCCTTTTCCTGTAGTTACGAAATGATGTTCATCACAATTCTTCCATTCGGGGTCATCACCTCCGCCAATGTTATACCTGAACAGGTTTATATTAAGACCTTCAGGATCTACGAGCCAGTCGATGAGGCGGTCAAGATAGTAATCATTCCACAATTCTTTGCCACACATGTTAGCCCAGAAACAAAGACTCACTCCTGCTCCTTCGTTGCGTTGAAGTTTCTGAGCCGGGAATAAATAATAATCCCTCTCTTCAGCTACCTCATCGTGGGTTTCGGTATCATTGAGCATCCACATGCAG
>DAWBVG010000549.1:0-6145 GCA_052279865.1 Muribaculaceae bacterium | reverse complement strand
GCTTTAAATGAAGATCTTAGACCTGCACTTTCCATAAACATGGGTGCGCCAGCCATAGTAAAGATCTGAGTTCCCTGCTCGCTCTCATTGAACGGATCAACTATAAATGCCAGACAATTATAAGCAAATATTCCGCTCTGCAAACGTACGGTTGCAGAAATTTCGATATTGTTGGGATCATTAATAACGGTTACGGTTGATGTTGTTCCGTTTGGAAGTTCTTCAGTGACGCGTTCTCCCGCAATTCTGGCAAGACCCATGAGTGTCATGTTTGGCGCCCCGGGGTTGGGATGCATCACGATCTTATCTTCTGAGACGAAGAAATTGGCTGTGCCTTCATCCATGAATGCGATATAGAATTCCATGTCAGAAGTAATCTGTACATTCTGGACAAGATTGAGTGAAGATACCCATTCCTTAACAGCAGTTGTTTTGGGAGCAAGTGTGACATATATGCTCTCACCGATGAAATATGGGTATCCGTCGGCAGTGTTTATAAGCACTGGAGCGAAGCCCTTTGTAAGTTCGATGTCAGACTCGTTTGCAATCTCAATAGCGACTTTTGCAAGTCCACCGAAATAGAGAGTATTCTTATATTCAGCCCCTACAAGCTCAATATAATCTACTTCAGAATTTTCAACAGTATATGTGTCACCGGCTTTTTTAACAATTACATAGTTTGAATATCCATATCCTTGTTTTACGGGAGTCCATATGTCGTCACCACCGGTCTCTATAAGAATGGAAGCGAAAGTAACTTTATAGGTGCCATCTTTGAGACCAGCATCAGCAAGATTCACTGTTGGTTTAAGATGAGCAGGATCTGTGCCATAGCCGGGCTGGATATTGAATTTGATTGAGCTGACTTCCTTGCGGATAGTTTCACCGCCGGTGTTGCCCTGCGGCTCGAATATAGCACCGAACATCATCTTAAGGGTGGATGGGTTATAGTTCACCCACATTGCCTGACCTTCGCCTGTAAGAGTAAAGCTCAACACTCCTTCTTCAATGTTGCCGGAAAGAGAACCTAACTGAGTCATCTCTATGGGACGTTCCTCTACAGGTTTTCCTGTGGGGGGCTGAATACCAAGCACCGCATCCTGAGTGAAGTTATATCCGCCACCTGCGCCGCCACCGGTTCCCAGGGAGTTGGGATTGAGGGCATCAAGGGAGAAATATCCGTCAGACATACCGCTCCATCCCCAGTTGAAATGGAACATGCCGTTGCCATCGTATCCATCGAGCACGAACGAGTGACCGCCTCCAAGCATTGATCCGCCACCATAAAGGATCGGACCTACATTCTTAAGATTCTCGTAGATGATCTGCTCCCATTCGCTTGCCGAGTGATACATTCTCTGGTCATAAAGGATGTTTTTGTCGTAGCCAAGATATTTTGTAAGTCCGTTTGCGATATTCATCGCCAATGCTCCTGATGAGTCAGTGCTATAGCTCATCTTGACTGAATAGCCGCAAGCCTTCATTAGGTATGCCACTGCATCAGCCTCCTTTTCAGTGTACTGTCCCGGAAGATATGTGTCGCACATGTTATCCCAATCGAATTCTTTAAGTGCGAAATTCATTGAGAGGCGTTTTGACAAGTCAGAGCATTCGTAACTTATCGAACCGGTTCCGATGCGAGGATAGTTCCAGTATTTTGCCACCTGTGCCATCGCTGTCGCCACACATCCGGTGAAGGTGCGGTCAACACCATAAAGGGGACATTGATTGTAATAAGGTTCTACCTGGTCCCATTTTGTCTTGATAAGTGGGGCGATCGGCTGCCAGGTGGAACGCATGTTTATATTCGTTTTGGGGGTTTCCGTAGAGATCCCGTTTTCGTTTACATATTCAATTTGGCGCGCATATTCTCCGAGCCACCATTCAAGGGCGGGAGGAAGATTGGCTGCATCTGCATTCCCGTTGTCGGAATATCCGAGTAGGGGATAGGCGGCATCATCGGCTGAAAGAACCATATATCCGTTGTTGTCACCTTGATTGAAGATATAGACAGCCGGATTGCCCTTAGTTGTTTTTGTAGTGTGGATAAGGCGAGGTGCCTTTCCTGATTTCCCGGGTGCCGACATTCTTGCGTTGCTCTCACGGAGACGCGATAATGCCTCATCGGGAGTGATTGGTTTTGCCGACATTGTAGTTGCAACTGCAACTGCGGCAAGTCCTGTAAGTAATTGTTTTAACATATTACCTTTAAGGTTATTGGTTTATGATATGAATAAGATAATAGCTTTCCAGGTTTTTGAAAAAATCCGGGACTCCCGTCCAGAATTAGGAAGTCCCGAATTCTAAAGAAGTTTATCTTACAGCAATTTTCTTGCCATTGATAATATAGATTCCTTTGTCAAGAGATTTCACCTGATCGAGAGTGCCGTTTGTAAAGAGCACTTTACCATCTACTGTAATAACAGTGTATCCATCAGCTGTTGCGCCGATGATCTCTGCTACACCGCTTCCTTTCTTAAGGATCACAGAGAATACAAGACTGGGAGTCTCATGAGCATTGTCAACATAGAAAGCTCCATAGTTTAAAGAAAGCTCATAGATTGTCTCGTCTACCGGAGCATCTTCAAATTTGAACTTGAATGTCGGATGTTCTGCTCCTACAACTTCTTCAATTTCAGGAACGTGTGCTCCATAAGAGAAGTAGTCGCGAGAACGAAGGTTGATGTAGTTCTTGTTCCAGAGTTTTGCAGTCTTCGCATCAGGAATTTCGAAGATGATCTCAGAAAGATCTGAAACTTCCGGAAGTTCGGTTGTCAAATCTGGGTTCTTTGGATCATATGTCGGACCAGCAAGATATTTACTTACAAAGCCTTTTACATTATAAGTGAAAGTCTTCGGAAGCACAATATTCCAAGTGTGGCTGATAGCCGGGAGTTTAACGCCTGATATGGTAACTGCATCAGCTGCGATATCAACTGTGATCTTTCCTGTTAGGGTCGGATCCATATACTTTTCGTTGATGAATTCAAAGTAAATGCAAACGTCTGTGCCGTTCTTTACATTAAGAGTGTATTCTGATGTGGGAAGCACCTCTTCATTGAATTTAACGACAACTTTTGATCTGTCAAGAGTGATATATTCATCACCATTGAATGAAATCATAGGATAAAGACCTTCACCCTTATTTACGATGTCACCGCCAGGACCAAATATGTATGATGTGTCAACTTCTTTGGTTCTCTTGAGTCTCCAAGTCTGAGAGATGGCAGGTGAGTCATACTCTCCGTCAACAGTAAATGTACCCTCATCGATAGAGAAATTGATATAGCCGCCAAGTGTAGCATCGATATCGAACATTTCCGGATATGTGATGATGAATGTCGGGCATTCTGCATCCTTAACTTCGTCTACATTTACGCTTCCAAAATATATAACATCACCAACTTTAAGGCGAGGAGTCTTTTCGAGAACCATGATAGGCTTGTCATCATCGTCGTAATCCTTGACCATGTTGGGAACAACGGTCTGAGCATTGATGAATTCGATTTTGAAACCATCCTTGAAGTAATCGATGAGATATTCTTCGGAAATATCCATTGAGGGGGATACTTTCACTTCATAATCTTTTGTTGTCTGAATCTCTCCGACAGTGCATGTATATCTGATCTCAGGGGTAGGATAGTTGCCATCTGCCGTGCAGCGGCCCTCGTCAATAGTGATTGCCAATACACCGCCTTTGGTGAATACCTGATTGCTGATGCCGATTACGATTTCCGGTTCATCCAAGTTTGATCTGAGTGAATAACCGATATTGCTTTCACCGCCTGCAGCAACGTTTGCAACATTCTTCACGCTTTCTCCATTGTATGTAACCTGAATGGATTTTGCAGTTGTGCCATAGATGGGATCGTGGTTGGGATCTTCCCATTCGTCATAAGAAACTTCTTCAGCACCATTGATCTTGAATGTGAACTGAGTGTAGCTGTCTTTGTCAGTTGGAAGATCAATCTTGCCTTCATTCTGGGGTGTAGCGGTCCAGCTGTAAGACTTGGTAGCACTCTTCACAATGAATTTAGCTTTGATTTCCTCACACTGGTCATTCTCAATAAAGATTGAGCCTGCGCCAATCGTGAGTTCGTAGTTTCCATCTTCCTTGATGACATAAGTATCTTCATCTTTCTCGAAGTAAACCTTTGCAGTGTGCATGTTGCCTAAATTCCAGTTCCATGTCAGATTGCATGTTACGCCGGCAAGAGGAGTTCCATCTTTTGTAATGGTGATGTTGGGCTCATCAGCAAATTGTATCTGTCCTGAAACCTCTGTGAAATCAATATTTACTTCTTCAAACGATTCCACTGTCTCCGGGCTCTGAACGGGATCAAGAATAGTGTAAACCTGCATACCGCTTTTGGCATTCGGGTCAACGGTGTATTTAACTGTGATTTCATCATTAGATACAGCATCAGCAGGTTTTGCTCCCTGTTCGGCAGCCGCCCAGAAGAAGCCTGCAGGAACTGTCACAGTGTATTCGCCAGCCTCAGTGGTTTCAGGGAATTCGATGGTGTAGGGCATTGTGTCTTCCTCATATGCCATCTCATCGAAAGCGACTCCTGTAGCCTTGATCGGCTCTGCAGCTCCTGCTTTTGAGAGAGTGATCTGGTCAGCTTTTGTTGCATCACAGAACACTTGGTTATCACCAAGTTTGGTGATGTCGAAACGAACGGTGACCTTGCTGAGTGACTTAACCACAGCCTCTGCTACCGGTTTGCAGCTCTTGACAGCTACCTGCACGGGTGTGTCGGGTGTATCACCGAACTCAAATGTATGAGTATATGTAAGTGCAGGAGATAAATCATCATCCCATGTCATGAAAGCACCCTCTTGAAGAATTATCTCGATTGTTCCGGGAGTTTTGAATTCTTCTTTGTTAACAATAATGCAAATTCCGTTTTCTTCATCATTAGTTTTAACTGACCATCCGTAATGATCTTCCGGATCTTCACTAAAGATATATTTGTTATTTACAAGAGTCTTCCCAGCGTATTTGACAGAGATCTTATCTGAATAGGGATCTGCTACTTCCACCCCATCAATAGCGAGATTGAATTGAGTATATTGGGCACCGGTTTGAGTAGTCTCAAATTTAGGCATGGCAGTTGTTGTTCCTCCATTCGCCGGAGTTGTGATCCACGTGCCTTCAAGTGTGGCTTGACGCGGCACAAGCTGAACGGTCTCGCTCACAGCGTATGCTGTCAATCCTCCAACGAGGAGTGTGCCGGCGGCTACGATTGAATAAAGTAAATTCTTTTTCATGTTGAAAAGTTTAAAAGTTGTTATTGTGTATGTTTTCCATTGAAAGATGTCCCGGGCTTAATTAGTGCCCGGGACATTCGGGCAAAGGATTATTTCTTTACAATCTTCTTTCCGTTACGGATATAGATACCAGCGGGAAGCTCATCGAAGTCTGCCTTCATCTCGATTCCCTGGAGGTTGTAGATTTTTGCGTCTGCATCAACATTCTCAACGCCAATCTCATCAACACCCGAAGCATCAGTGAATGTCACTGTATGGGCACGTTTGGATGTTGTGAATTCACAAAGACCATCCGTATTGGGTTCAACTACCGCTCCATCGACAAGGATAATTGTACCGGTAGCGGGTTTCATGCTTACGAGAGTAGTGCCGATGCATTCAAGTTTCTTAGATGTATCCTCGTGTTTGAGCACTTTGTCATAGGTCACTTCTGCGCTGTTGTTTCCTACTGTTTCAAAAGTAACGACATTCTTGGAAACTGTAGACTTGATTTCCCAACCATCGTTGCCTTGGATTGCCTCGCGAGAGAATATCTTGATCACTGCGGGATCTCCGCTTACAGGAAGACCGAAAGATCCGTCGTCAGAAGCCTTTACATTAATTCCATTTACGAAAATCTGAAGGAGTCTGTTTCTCTGACCACCGACTTTACCTGCAGAGAATGATTTGTGATAATCAGGATCGTAGGCTGACATTGTATAGCCTACAGGCACATAAAACTCAGCATCAAGACCCTTAAGTGGCAGACGTCCTGCAACAGAGGGGTTTTCCACAAAGATCTTCGCTTCTTTCTCCTCGCCTTCCATGAAGATTACGAGCTGATGGTCAGCGTCAACTTCTACGGCTTCAAGATAGAGAGGGCAGTATTCTG
>DAWBVG010000548.1:0-9749 GCA_052279865.1 Muribaculaceae bacterium | reverse complement strand
TCGCCCTCTCAGCCATCTCCGCAATCAGCACAGAGATGTGGGCAGTCAATTCATTTAAAAATTAGGCTTTAGGTGTTAGGAATGAAATTTGAGGCGAAAGATGGCTCAAACCGAAGTCGCGGATATCGCCTCAAACCGGAGTCGCGAATATCGCCTCAAATCGGAGCGACGGTTGCTTGCAACTGTCGCACAAACAAAGGACCAAATTCCGCTATCTTGTCGCGGTTCCCGCGATATTGGCTGCAGTTGCAAGCAACAGCAGCTACGACTCGACGCAAACCGCAGCTACGATCCGCCGCGAAGCCTTGCCTCGACAATCAATTACACATTACACATCTTTTAAAAATTAGGCTTTAGGTTTTAGGCTTTAGGTTTTAGAACCATTCGGTGAAAGCAATATCCTAACGCCTAACGCCTGACAAATAACATTTAACATTACACATTAATTTAAGTGTCAACAACAAGCAGCAAACGGGGGAGCGCCGACAAGGGGCTCAATATCCTCGATCTTCTTAAATTTCTTCTCAGCCGGTGGCCTTGGTATCTTCTTTCCCTCGCCATCTGCTGCTCCCTGGCGTGGTATAAGAGCGCCACGGATCCCTTGGTGTATTATTCATCAGCAAAGGTAATAATCAAAGATCCATCCAATAAATCGTCTGCCGCCGGTCTCGACCGCTATTCCAACGCCATCAACAAGGTGAACGTAGCCAACGAGATCCTGCAGTTCCGCTCAAAGCGGCTGATGCAGGAGGTGGTGTCGCGACTCAACGCCGATGTCTCATATACAACCCGCCGCGGTCTGCGCGACGTAAACATCTACGGCGAAACACCCTTCACCGTCACTTTCCTCGACATGAAGCCGCAAGGCTCCGCGAGCATGGTGCTCACGCCTCTTTCGCAGAAAGAGGTGTCTGTCCGTATCGTCACCGACGGCAAAGCCGGTAAGGCGATGAAGGTGCAGACCGGGAAAGTGTACAAAGTCGGCACGCTCCGCTTCATGGTGAGCGGCACCGGTTCGTATTCTCCGAAATGGGCTGGCAGCGACATCGAGGTCGTGAAGCGACCCATCAGCGGAGTCGTGGCAGGCTGGCTTGCCAACCTCGGAATCCGTCAGGAAGACGATGAGGCAACCATCCTCAACCTCGCCGTGAAATCGCCCAACTCACGCCTTGGCGCCGACATCATCACCACCCTCATCAATGTCTACAACGAGGAATCGATCAACGATAAGAACCGCGTAGCAGTTAACACTGCCGACTTCATCAACGAGCGTCTGAAGATCATCGAGAAAGAACTCGGCGGCGTGGAGGATGACATCCAGGATTACAAGGTTCGCAACAAGATTGTGAGCATCGGTAGCACGGCGGGTCGCTATCAGGCGGAATCGCAGAGCTATAACGCCGACGCTCTGCAATATGAGACGCAGCTCCGCATCGCGATGTATATCAAGGAATATCTCACCGATCCGGCGCGCAAGTTCGACCTTATCCCCACGAACCTCGGCATCAACGACTCATCGATAGATTCGCAGATCTCGCAGTTTAACGCGATGAAGCTGCAGCGCGACAAGCTCGCCGACGAATCGTCGGTCAATAACCCCGTGGTCGAAGAACTCAACAACACCCTCCAGGTGTTACGCCTCAATATCGTGCGCGCTCTCGACAACGTCATCCTTTCCATCAACGTGAAGCGCCGCGATGCGAAAGGTTATGAGATGGCGGCGGAAAGCCGCGTGGCTTCGATTCCGCGCATGGAGCGCGAGATGCTTTCGATCGAACGCCAGCAGAAGATCAAGGAGCAGCTTTACCTCTTCCTCCTCAACCGTCGCGAAGAGAACGCGCTGACTCAGGCGATGGCTGATAACAACGCCCGCATCATCGATGATCCGCAGGAATCGGGTGCGCTCATCTCCCCCGACAAGAAGAAGATAATGCTCCTCGGCGGCGCGGCAGGTCTCTTCATCCCCACGGTGGTGTTCCTGCTGATGCTCTTCTTCGACACGAAAGTGCGCGGTCGCCGCGATGTGCGCGACGCCGTGTCGGTGCCCTTCCTCGGTGAGCTACCTCTCGACCGTGAAATCGACGACCAGCTGAAGAAAGGGGTGAAACTTTCGGAAATTACCGCCGACCGCAACTCTCCCACGGGAGAGGCGATGCGAGTGCTCCGCACAAACATCGACTTCATGACGCGCCGCGACGGCAAGAAATCGCAGGTGATCATGCTCACCTCCTTCAACGAAGGAGCCGGCAAGACCTTCACCGCGCTGCATCTTGCCCACGTCCTGATGGGCGCTGGTAAGCAGGTGGCGGTGGTCGACCTCGACATACGCAAAACCACTCTGACAAAACGCTTCGGCGTAAGCCGTAGCCATGTCGGAGTTACGGAATATCTCTCCGACCCGCAGGTGTTGATCTCCGACATCATCGTTCCCGGTGATGGCAGTCCGGACCTCGTGCCTGCGGGCACGGTGCCGCCGAACCCCGTGGAGCTGCTGATGGACAACCGTCTCGACGGACTCATCAACTATCTCCGCAAGATCTATGACTTCGTGATCCTCGACAGTGTGCCTGTCGGCATCATGGCTGACGCCACGGTGGTGAGCCGAGTTGCAGACCTGACAGCCTTCGTGGTTCGCGCCGGCAAGCTCGACAAGCGTCAGCTCCCCGAGCTCGAGAGCCTCTATGAAGAGGGGAAGCTCGGCAACATGGGCATCGTGCTCAACGGCGTGCGCGGCGGCTCCGCTTACGGCTATGGCTACGGGTATGGTTATGGCTATGGTTACGGCTATGGATATGGCTACGGTTACGGACACTACGGCTACGGCGGCAAGAAGCGCCGCCCCTGGTGGAAAAAACTCTTCCGCAAATAAATTTGCGAAATTAGGAGTTAGGAATGAGAAATTAGGAGTTAGGAATGAGGAGTTAGGAATTAGGAATTAGGAATGAAATTTGAGGCGAAAGATTGATTCAAACGATGAGTCGCGAGTGTCGCCTCAAATCGGAGCGACGGTTGCTTGCAACTGTCGCACAAACAAAGGATAAAATTCCGCTACCGTGTCGCGGTTCCCGCGATATTGGCTGCAGTTGCAAGCAACCGCAGCTACGATCCGACGCTATCTTCGCCGCGACACACAATTACATATTACACGTTTCAAGTTCCACATTAATTTAAGGCATTACACAATTTCTCTTGTACTCATCTCAAAATAACACAGAGGCACAGAGGGACAGAGCTTTAGATTAATGTTTAATGTGAAATGAGCAATGTTTAATTTTAAAGGCGCGGAGGCATCTTTCGATGCTGACAGAGCCACAGAGCTTGATGCGTAAGTTTCTCTTCAAACACGTGTCTCAAATTTAGTCTCCAACCGACGCGAGGGTAGCCTCAAACCTGAGCGACGGTTGCCTCAAATCGGAGCGAGGGTTGCTTGCAACTGTCGCACAAACAAAGGACCAAATTCCGCTACCGTGTCGCGGTTCCCGCGATATTGGCTGCAGTTGCAAGCAACCGCAGCTACGATCCGACGCGACAGGTGTCTCAGACGGGAGCGAGGGTTGCTTGCAACTGTCGCACAAACAAAGGACCAAATTCCGCTACCGTGTCGCGGTTCCCGCGATAGATGCTGCAGTTGCGAGCAACCGCAGCTACGACCTGACTCAACCGCAGCTACAATCCGACACTATCTTAGCCGCGACCAACAATTACACATTACACATTTCAAATTACACATTAATTTAAGCATTGTTCATTTAACATTGCCGAATCAGACTCTGTGCCTCCGGAGGTCGTTTACGACCCTCAGCGCCTATAAATAGAAGCATAAGTTGCGTGTCTAAGCCTCTGTACCTCTGTGACACTGTGTTTTGATTTTCGCGACAAATTTTTAACATTAGAACAATAGTAACAATAGTTAGACTTAAAGAATCCTAATGTCTCTAATGTTCTAATGTTAAAATTAAAAAAACATAGTGTTCTCTTATAAGTTGCGTATCTAAGCCTCTGTACCTCTGTGACTCTGTGTTTGATTTTCGCGACAAATTTTTAACATTAGAACAATAGTAACAATAGTTAGACTTAAAGAATCCTAATGTTTCTAATGCCTCTAATGTTCTAATGTTAAAATTAAAAAAACATAGTGTTCTCTTGTTCTAATGTTAAAAGATACCTATAGCTCTAATGTTAAAAAACAACAACAACGACAATAATTCAAAAACAGCATACAATATGGAAATGGAAAAGAAAAAGAAAGATTATGAGGCACCCGACATCGAGGTGACTCAGGTCGAAGTCGAGAGTTCGATCTGCAACGGCTCTGTTGAACCAGAGGTGCAGACAACAGAGGGTACAAGCACTGTCTCGCAGGATGTGAGCACCGGCTTTGAGACAGATAATAACTTTGGTTCGGCTGCATGGGATAATCAGTAGCCCAATTAATAGCTTCTAAAAAATTTGATGATGAAAGTAAAATACATATATATGGCATCTCTGGCAGCATTAATGCTGACAGGATGTAAAGATGACGAGATCATCAACCGCCCGGATGTCAGCGGTAATGAAGTGCAGTTTGGCGCTGCTCTTGATCCTGTGACCCGTACTGAATATGGAGACAGAGTAGATAATGCTTATCCAATTTATTGGAATCACGGATCAAATCTTGATAAGATCTTTATCTTCGCACCGGATGGTCGTCCCGGTTTCACGCAGGGATATTATGAGGTGCAGCCCGAGGATGCAGGGCAAACTGCGGCTTCAACTGTGGTACGTACAAGCGAAACCGGAGTGCAGTGGGGCAGCGGAGAAACCACTGATTTCTACGCGTTTTATCCTGGAAATGAATCATTCGGACTTCAGGTTAATGGTTCAACTCTTACTGCAACGCTTCCGGGAGAACAGATGGTGACTTTCCCTGCAGATGCTTTCCCTTCTGATCCTACGACTCAGAATATAACTATCACGGGTACACCGGATATGAACAACTGCATGATGTATGCCCAGACTCCTAATGTGCCGACCGGTGCTGACAATAAGATTTCATTGCAGTTCAAACCGTTGTCGTCAGTGCTTGATATAACCATTAACGGTACTGATGATGAAACAAACTTTTATGTCCCTGAAGATCCTAAATTGGGAAGGACTTGGGCTGAGGTTACATCAATAGAAGTGGAATCGAAAAATCATCAGATATCCGGAACATTCAGTTATAATTTTGCAAATAATACCTATACCGCGAATTCTGCACAAGCAAAGGATAAGGTGATACGTGTGGATACGAGAGTACAGAAAAAAGATGAAGCCGGGAATGATGTCCTCGAGGGGATTACTTTGTATAAGAATCAGAGACTTAATGTCAAAATATTTCTTCTTCCAACTGCCGATCTGAATGATCTGACGGTCACGGTTCATACTGCAGATAACCGTGTGTGGATAAAGAATCTTACTATGACTCAATGGAAGACAAGCCAGATAAATCCTGCTATTCTTCCTAAGCTTAATTTGAAGAATAAACAGTTTGACTACTCTGTATGGATGTCGCAGCTTGATCCGAATATCATGGCATCAGAGCTCTCACTGCCGGGAAGCTGTATGTCGTTTACCTCGCAAGCAACAACCACACTCGCTGATGGTGCTAAAGTGCAAACGTTGAATTATAAGCAGCAATATGATTTAGGGATCAGGGTTTTCCAATGTCACGCATATGTGGATAACACTGAGACAGGAGCAGACGGTGCTAACGGAAAAATTATGGTAAGGGTCGGTTCTGCTAATACCGGAATTGGATTTTTTGATGTAATTAAGGATTTGTGTTCTTTCATGGCTGATAATCATTCGAATGAATATTGTGTGGTAGTTGTTTCCGATTATATAAATTCTGGAGAACCATCTTTGAGTGATTTTTACAAAAGGTTAAAAACCTTAAGCCAATGGCCTACAATAGCACCTCTTTTGGCTGATAATGTAACCTCTAAATCAACTCTTGGAGAATTAGCCGGAAAGGTTATTCTGAAAGTGCAGCTCCGAGGTGTTACATCACCTGATATAACTGATAATCCAGTAAGCTTTTCGGATGGCATGAATTATATCAATACTTGGGACGATATCAATGGTTCAAGAGCATTGCTTTCTCAATGGGTAGGAGATGCACGCTCTCGCGTTGTATACGCACGTTCAGCGTATGGAAATGTAGGAACGGCTTCAATTATTAATTTAGAACAAACATCGATATTAGGTGTAAGATATTGGCGAACAACTATTGATATTAAACCATCAGACAGCCCTCAACAGTTTATAAGTAATCCCGATGGCATAAAAGGAGCAGCTCTGAAGAATCTCTTGACACATACATCATCTGGGTGGACACATGTCGGAAGCGCATACACAAGAACAGTCGGTTCTAATGCTGGTACGTCTTCATTGGTTCAGGAACCGGATGAAAATACGCTTGCATCGGATTTCTGGTATATATTTGTTGAGCATGACGCGGCTTCGTATATGACTTCGATGGTGGGGCAGTTGTGTAGTGCTATTAATAATACATATAAAGGTTATAATAACAAGCGTTACATGAATTATGTAGGAGGTACAGGGACAAGTGCAACGAATCTTACCACTGTTTCGAATACATTGTATGAAAACTGGTGGAATGCAATAGTTACCTCTGGAACAGTCAATGGAACGACACTTATGGGAAAACCATGGGGCTGGGTGCTTTTCAATCTCGTGGGTACAAACATGGGACGAATGATTAATCTCGAAAACAACAGTATTGCTGCTTCTGCCGGGAGTACAGGTACATGGGTCACTCCGGTTCAACGAGTCATCATGCATAACAATGACTTTATAATGACCAGAGGTCAGACAACTTCGAAAGCTGCGCCTCAGGGAGATTCCAAACTTATTCCATCAGCAGTGTCATTATTCTGATGGTAGGAGACTTTGAATTTGTTTATAGCCAAATAGTTTAGTGGAGCGTGGAGCTGCTGTGGAGCAGCTTCACGCCTACACTTTTTTATAGCTTTTATGCATACTAACCTAATAAATACCATAATTATGAATAAGAATTTAACCTTCCTGTCAGTGGCGGCTCTGTCGCTGATGGGGGTGTCTTGCTCTGCGGAGAAAGATTTTCAATTCGAGAGCAAGGGCAACACCACCATCTTCGCGCAGAGTGAGGAGGTGGGATGCCAAACAAGAACCGCAGTCGATAACACAGAATATGAAAGCGGTGAGATTGGCATCAATTGGATTGCCTCCGACAAGATTGGCGTTTTTGGAAATGCCGGAAGTGCGAATGTGGCTTTCAGCAATAACAATTCTTACGAAACGCCTTCAACCACTTTCAGCGGTGATCTAAAATCAGGAGAAACTCCATTATACGCATATTTCCCTTATTCGGCAACAGCCGGAAATGATGCTACGGCTATCAAGGGAAATCTTTCAATAGAACAGAAATATAATTCCATGACTCGCGCTCTTGACAGCGACTGGAAAGTAGGGAAATCTGTTGACGGTGGAAATAAATTCTCGTTTACCCATATTTTTCCCTTCCTGCAGTTTGTGGTGAATGCTCAAGGCACAGAACTCGCCGGAGAAAGACTTGAAAGCGTATCGCTGAAGATAGAAGGTGCGCAGTTGGGTGGCACATTCAGTTATGATCTGGTAAATGAAAAACTCACGGTCGATCCCGATGCTACAGCGAATACTGTTACAATGCAGTGGACTGATGCTCCGCAGCTTTCCACAGCTACATTCTATGGGTATATGTCTTGTATGCCGGCAGATCTCTCCGGAAAGGAGATTGAAATAACCTTGCTGACGAATTATCATAAGGTTATGTTCACAGCTAAGAGTAAAGCCGGGGCGTTGACTCCTAACAATTACTATACTGTGCCGTTGATCCTCAGTAATTTCAAAGACAGCTGGACAAAAACCGTGCGCGAAGACAAGGTGCCTCAGGGTGAGTGGGTTTCCGGACTGGAGAGTAAGCTTGCCTGTGCTAACTGGGTATTTTCCTGTCCAGATACACCTTTCATGCATAAGATCCGTGTGCCGGAATCAGGTGCGACGATTAATGTATATGGTCTGCCCGAAGGTTTGACATGGAATGCACGCCGGTCTTTGGTTGAAGGTAAAGTTGCCGCTGAGGGTGAGTATACATATACGGTATTCGTGACCAAACCCAATGGAGAGACCTATACAGAGGGTGTCAAGCTCACTGTAAGCAATTCTCTGCATCAGCCTACGCCTCATATGGGATGGCAAAGCTGGAATGTACTTGAGATGAATATCAGCGAAAGTTCTTTGAAAGAGATAGCTGATGCGCTTGTAAATAACGGATTCAAAGATGCCGGATATATCTGGCTCGGAATCGATGATTCATGGCAGGCGAAAGATGGATCGCGTGATGACAGTGGTATGCCTGTGGTAAATTCTACCAAATTCCCCAACGGCTTTAAGACCGTAACAGATTACATACATTCAAAAGGTTTAAAAGCCGGTATATATTCAGATGCGGGAACGCTTACTTGTGCGAGCGGAGATCAAGCAGATGGAACAATGCTCGGTGCATATGGCTATGAAGAGGTTCATGCGAGATACTTTACGGAATGGGGTTTCGATAAACTGAAGGAAGACTGGTTCTGGAGTGGACATGGAGATAATAATGGTGCTCTTGATGCAAGCAGCACACCGTTGGCATTCGAGCTTTACAAGAAAATGGGAGATGGCATCAAAGCCAACGGAAACAAGATTCTCCTCTCAATGTGCGAATGGGGATTGCACGAACCCTGGAAATGGGGACCGGAAGCTGGGGCTTCTTCATGGCGTATGAGCTATGACCACCGTGACGGCTGGATGGGATCTCTGACTCAAGGCGGAAGCGCGAACAGCTCCAGCAAAAATGAGGGAGGTATCGGTTTGAAGAACACGATAGTGCTGATGCGCAATCTCTGGCCTTATGCCGGTGTCAACCGTTTCAATGATCCGGATATGCTTGTGGTCGGAGTTCGTGGAACGGGAACATCTTCTAATGACCTCGTAGATGGTGTGTCAAAGAAGGAATCAGGATTGCCCTGGAATAAAACTATTACATACGTAAAAGATGGAAAAACATACACCGGTATGAGCGACGCTGAGTATGAGACAGAGTTCGCTATGTGGTGTATGTGGTCATCTCCTCTCTTGATGACTCTTGATGTGCGAAAGACCGATATCAATGCTCATGACCTTGCGCTGCTGAAAAATAAGGAACTGATTGCCATCAATCAGGATCCGATGGGTCAGCAGGCGGAGTATATCAAGGCTGACGGCAATGTGTGGTATTTCTGTAAGGATCTTGCCAATGGAGACGTAGCGATTGCTGCTGTGAACCTTGGCGATTCATCAGCTTCATATTCAATCGTGAAGGGTGACTACGATGCTTTATATGAAGGATCTTCTTATACTTCGCGTGAATTGATATCTTTGAAAGATGGCAGTGTGCTTGATGCAACATCACCGATTACCGGAACATTGGCTGCCCATGCCACAGTCGTATACAGGCTAAAGAAACAATAATCTAAGGTTGGAAGGGACTGACCCTCTCTTCCAATCACCAAATTTAGTAAACATTATAAACAACAATTCATTATGAAAATGAAATTGGTAATGGCAGGGACGCTGCTCGCGTCGCTGACCGCAATGCCTCTCGCCGCCCAGACTCAGACTGAGGTGGTAGAGGTGATCGAGGATGTGGAGGCTACCAAGGGTAGCTC
>DAWBVG010000547.1:0-2779 GCA_052279865.1 Muribaculaceae bacterium | reverse complement strand
TGAAGTGTTTTATGTTTTTCTCGCTTCATTGAGTGAATTACTTGTTATTTGCTTATTTTTATGTTGTTGCTTGCGAAACTTATATGAGTAAGTGAATGCTTACTTAGGATGTAAAAAGGGAACAGTGTGAAACAATGTCGAATCGATTAGGAATACTTCTTTGTGTTGTAGTTGCCATCTTGGGTGGAGCATGTAGTCGTAAGCCGAAGATTGATATCGCTGTGTCTCAATGCAGTGGGGGAGAATGGCGAGAGACTCTCAACGAAGAGATGCGCCGAGAGGTGCTTTTTAATGACGATTTCGACATATCTCTTGATTTTGCGAATGCCGAAGATGACGTGAATCGCCAGATTGCGGATTTGCGTCGGATGGCGGAATCAAATCCGGACGTCATATTGGTTGCTCCTGCAAAAGTAACTGCGCTTGTAGATGTTATCAATGAGATAAGCAAAAAGGGGATACCTGTAGTTGTTTTCGACAGGGATGTTCCCGGTGCCGATTATGCCGCCTATGTAGGTGCCGACAACAGGGAGGTCGGTCGACAGGCAGCAAAATATGCACGTTCGCATATTGAAGGAAAGATACGCGCTATAGAGATTACAGGCGACCTTAATTCCACTCCCGCTCAGGAGAGGGCAGCCGGTTTCCGAGAGATGGCTGATTCTCTTGGAGATTTCGATATCGTTGCGGAATTCGATGCACGCTGGCTCACAGACCCTGTGCGACAGGTTGTGGATTCATTGCTGCGTGTGCATGCGGATATTAATCTGATTTTCGGTCATAATGATCATATGGTGGAGGAGGCAGGTAAAGTCGTAGCCGAGATGGGTATGCGTGACAAAATCCTGCTTGAAGGTGTTGACGGCACTCCCGCATTCGGATTAAAAGCGTTGGAAGACAATCGTCTGGATGCTACCATACTTTACCCCACACTTGGACATGAGATCTTGCGAACGGCATTGGCAGTTGCAAAGGGGGAAAAAGTTGCAAAACGTATAAATATAACGGATGTCCCGGCAATTGACCGCTCAAACGCATCGTTGTATCAAATGCATCACCGCACAATGACCAACGAGACAGAGAAGATTGTCGGTGTAAAAACTGCTTACGACCGTCTCTACAAACAGCGTAATCTCCAACAGATGCTCCTTGGGGCTGCTGTATTTATTCTCATTTTGCTCACAATTCTGCTCATATCCATATGGCGATCCTATAAAGTGCGCAAGCGCCTTCATGCCGAGCTGGAGGAGGCAACAAAAGCTAAAGTTTCGTTTTTCACAAATGTCTCTCATGATTTGCGCACGCCACTGACACTTATAGGCACCTCTCTCGAAAGAGTTATGAAAAGAGCGCCGCTTGACGGGGCGAATGAATCCCTGTTGCGCATTGCTTTGAAAAATTCAAGAATACTGACACGTCTTATAAACCAGATTCTTGATTTTAACAAATATGACAACGATCAGCTGACAATGCGCATGACGGAAACAGATCTCCATGGTTTTGTGAAGGAAATTGAGCAACTGTTTCTTCCTGCAGCTGAATCGCGACATATTCGATTTTCTGTGATTAATAACGTGCCCTCGGGATTGTCAGCTTCTTTAGATGTGGAGAAAATAGAAAGGGTCATTTTTAATATCATTTCAAATTCGCTGAAGTTCACGCCGGAAAATGGGAGTGTGACGCTTGAAGCGGGCATTAAGGATAATCAGGAGCTATATTTTAAGATATCGGATACGGGCAAGGGAATGTCGACAGAGGAACTTGAAAATCTTTTTGTGCGCAATATTCACACCCGTGAAGCTAATCCTTACGGATCGGGCATAGGAATGAGCATAGCCAAGGCCTTTGTAGAAATGCACGGTGGAAGCATAACTGCTACAAGTCTGGAGGGAAATGGCACAGAAGTAATCTTTTTCATTCCCTTACGTCACAAAGAGGGGGATATGCCGGTGAAAGATATCATACGTCTTGAAGCTGGGATGGTGAATGAGGAGTTGAGTGATATAGAAATGAGTTCCGGAGAAGCAGAGGAAGGAGAGACGTTGGTTCTTGTAGTTGACGACAATCCTGATATCAGGGCGTTGCTTACAGATATTTTGGGTTCACAATACAAAGTGATTCGAGCCTCCTCCGGATCGCAAGGAATAAAGCTTGCCAGCCGTTATATCCCGGATGCCATCATTTGCGACATAATGATGCCGGATATTGAGGGCACTGAAGTGTGTCGTCGATTGAAATCAGAACCAGCCACATCGCATATTCCGATAGTGATGCTTACAGCTTGTGCACAGGATAATAAGCTTGTGGAAAGCTATAAGTGTGGAGCGGACGGATATCTCAGTAAACCTTTCGATGCAGAGGCTCTTCTCGCTATCGTTGAGTCGATGCTTGAAAATCGCCGACGGCTACAGGATTCAAGAGTTTCGCGACTGGATGTTCCGGAACATACTTCAAACGCTGTTGAATCGAATTCTGATGTTGACAATGAATTTTATAGAAAATTCATTGATGTTGTGGAACGCAATATAGGGAATTCGAAGTTATCGATAGATGATGTTAGCGATGAAATGCAGCTAAATCGCACGCAGCTTTACAGGAAGATAAAAGGGATGACTAATTATTCTCCATCTGACCTTGTAAGAATCATTCGTCTCAAGCACGCACGTCGCATACTTACCACAACCGATATGCCTGTAAATGCGGTTGCAATCAAAGTTGGATTCGCTTCGCACGCATATTTTACACGGTGTTACCGTGAATATTTCGGAGAAACTCCCGG
>DAWBVG010000546.1:0-2459 GCA_052279865.1 Muribaculaceae bacterium | reverse complement strand
TGGTAGCTTCGAAGTTCAGGTATTGTCCATTTGTATTAATATCAGCTTCAGGCCATGCTTCTCCATTTATTGTACCTGTTACATTATAATCGGTGTTATCAAATGTAGCACGTACTTTGTGCCCTGATATGAAATCCGCTGTCCCATCAGCGCTGAGTGTGATAGCTTTATTGTCAGTAATATCTCGAACCCAAACAAATGCTTTGTTACTGTTATCATCATTTTTTACAGTAATTTTAACATTTTCTTCAACAACATCAGGCGTTTCCGATACTTTCATCTCAAGTTCGGTACCGTTTTCGATAGCGATATTGGAGAATCTGTAAAAATATTTATTAGTGGGTTGTGGTAATTCAACACCATCTTTTTTTAAATAAGGATTTACTCTTGTCCCGGTATACTCTATGGTCTTGATTGTCCCTTCGAATTTTGATGAGAACGGAATCTCCTGGTGTCCGGTCTTAAATGTTAGTGCGCGATTTGTCCCCTCAAAACTTGCAGCAATCTGTTTCGCACCATTGATAACATTGACTTTTAGGATAGCGTCATAAACAATCTTTTCTACAACAATTTTGAATGTTTTACCATTATTATCCTTCATGTTGATCATGAATTGTTGACCACCATAACCAGAATTAAGAGAGATTACTTTGCCATCGTTAGCTGTACATGAAACAAGTTGATAGCCGTCAGAAGCCTTGACATAACACATGTAGTTCGTGTTTAGTGGAGTAACAATTGCTGAGATTTGATTATTTTCAAGAGCAATTTTATTGGTGTCTCCGGTTCCTGAGGAATAGATTAGGATTGAGCCCGGTTCGTCCCATTCCAAATTGATGGAATATTCCTGAGCTTGTGTGTTGAACGAGACTCCGAGCAGCGCGATGGCTGTGAGCCAGAATAGGTAAAGTTGTCTCATAAACGTTGTTTTAATTGCCGCCGCATAAGAGTAAAAGTGAATGACAGTAAACCCAGTTTAGTTCTTGGGCGGGAGGCATGAGTTGGAATTGGTAAACAAGAGGTGTTTCCTCTTGCCGTGAAGAAGATAGTGTAGGGTCCGATCCAATGACAGCCGAGGGTAATCTTAATCGAATTGGCGCAAGCTTGATGCTGCGCATCAAGCTTAGGCAGCCGGCTGCCTAAAAATCTTTTTAATCAATATATAACCATACTTATAAGGTAAATTTAATGCATTCGCATCTTTATGCGACTAAGTATAGCTTTTCGGTTGCAAATATAATGAATAATTTTTAAATACAGCATCAAAATGCTCAAATTAACTAAAATTTCTTAAAATATTTCTACAATTAACACTTTCTAATTTGACTCAAACTTAGAGACGTGCCCATCTTCCTTTACCCTTTCACCTATTCCCTTTCACCTTACAATTAGAGAGGAGAAAACCATGGTTTTCTCCTCTCTAATTGTTAATAAAAGCTAAAATGCAAATTTTTTCTTATGTTTTATAGCATATATGAAAAATAATTTATAATTTTGCATTGAGTATTTCATGGTATTAGATTTTAAGGTTAACGTAAGATTGGTTGTCGGGACGACAATCAATTTTTTTTGTCCTTATTTCTTGAGTATTTTCTTGCCATTCCGAATATAGATGCCGGATGGAAGTGCATTAAGGTCAGTGCCAACAGCTGCTCCTTGAAGATTATAGATTTCTCCATATTCATCATTCTGCTGCATGTCTGTAGCGATATCTTCCACTCCAGAGGTGTTGAGCCTGAAATATAATGGATTTCCTCTCATGCCTGCATAGTTTGAGCCATATTGATAAGCCATCATTATGGCATAATATTCACCAGCTTTCGCCATGGGGAAAGAGACGGATGCATTGAATCTTGTCCTTAGTCCTTCTGAATCCATAAACAACGGCATTCCAGCCATTGTAAGAATCTCTACCTGTTCGGCTCCTCCGGTGAAATCAGGTTTTACAACACATGCTAATGCATTATAGCAGAACACTCCCTTTGTCAGTCTCACAAGACAAGAGACATCGAAATTATATGGGTCATTAACAAGATATACTTGTGACTGCGCACCATTAGGTAGGGTTTCGGTAACAGACGGAACTTTAATACTTGCACTTAATACAGACACTTCAGGCACTCCGGGGTTGACATGCATTATTACAGGATTGCCATCCTCCGCGCGGAAAAAATTGTAGGTAGATTCATCGAATATTGCCAACTCGAATTCCGTATCTTGGGAGACACCTATATTTTGTTGCATGGCATATAATGGAGACACCCATTCCTTTTCCACTTCGCTGTGGGGAGGCACTGTCACAAATATGCTCTCACCCAAGAAATATACAGAATTATTATATATCAATGCCGGTGCATATCCTTTTGAGAGTTCGAGATCGCTGTCGTTTGAAATCTTTATTCTTGTTTTTGCCAATCCACCATAATAGAGAGTATTGGTGATTTCACAAGTATTCAGAT
>DAWBVG010000545.1:0-3637 GCA_052279865.1 Muribaculaceae bacterium | reverse complement strand
TTCTCCTTTCTCAACTCGCGGAATCACCTCAAAGATAACTCTCAAACTTCCTAGAAAATAAATTTAAACAGTTTCTAATAAAAGTCAGGAAAAATAGCAATAAATTTTTTAATTTTGTATTAAACCTTGTGGCATGTCACTTGTCATATAGTTACATTGGAAATTGAAAATATGAATAAACAGGAAGAGAAGTTAATAGAGAAATATGGTCGCGAGGGAGGCTGGAAAGTTCCTGAGGGGTATTTCGAATCGGTCTATAAGGAGATCGATGCCAAGCTTCCTCCTTATCCGGAAACTCCCAGACATGTGGAGATGACAGCATGGCAGAAAATCAAACCATATGTTTATCTTGCCGCGATGTTTGCTGGAATCTGGCTTATGATGAAAGTCTTCTACAATGCTTCCGGGAATGTTACATTAAGTCTTGACAATCCGCCGGAACACATTGCGATGGCAATGTCAGAACCGGAATTTGCAGATGCCTATTTATTGCCGGAAACCACAATGTCTGACATTGAATTGGAAACGGAGGTGATAAAGGATTACGATTCAATAGAAGACTTTGAAAGAGATTTCGGTTATAAGCTTGAATCGGAATATGCTGACATGAGTCTAACAGAAGAATGATATGAATAGGAAGATATTGTTGATAATTCTTGCGATGGCATTGGGGATTGGCACATTATGTGCGCAAGACAAAGCCAAGAAGAGTCGCGAGGAGATGCGAAAAGAATTTAGAGAATTTAAAATCAAATTCATTGCTCAGGAGATAGATCTCAAAGATGATCAGCAGAAACTGTTTGCGGAGCTTTATGATCAAATGTGCGATGAAAGAATGAAGATCTTTGAACAAACACGCAAACTTGAACGTAGAGTAAAAAAAGAGTCTAATGCTACTGAAGAGGATTATGCGTCCGTTAGCCGAGCCATCACCGAGGCCAAGGAGAAGGATGCGGCTATCGAAAAGAAGTATGATGCAAAGTTCTCTACTTTTCTCAGCAGCAAGCAGATCTTTAAGATGAAAGCAGCGGAGGAGAAGTTTCGGAAGAAAATGAGTGAGATGAGGCATAAGAAGAAAAATAGATAGCAAATAGTTGCGTATGATGAATAAAAATACATTTAATAAGGTCGGCCATATGTCGACCTTATTGTTTTTAATCACAATTATGCTCTTTGCATCAGACGCAGGAGCTGCGAAAAGGAAAACTACGACAGGTATAACCCCAAAAGAGACAAAGGCAGTGGAGAACACGTTCAAGACTCCGGATTTCGCGTTTCCCGAAACAGTGGGAAATAATGCGGATGTCGCTCTTAAGGAGGCATTGGCATCCGGTAACGATGTCATGGCGCTGAAGGCTGCCATACAGCTTGTAGTTTCTCGTAATCTTATTTCAAAGGATAACTATAAAGAGAGTATCACCCTCTTCTCAGACCTGGGGGAGAAACTTAAGGCTCCATATTCTCAGTTGGCTACGATGCTTGAGGCTCAGTTGTATTCCTCAATCTATGAGACCACTCCTGGAGTGTTCAACAACAGATCACTTCCTTTGACTCCCGCTCCGGAGAATGTGATGGAATGGAGCCGCGATATTTTTGCTGCAAAAGTAACATCGCTGATCTCCGATGCTTTTAGCGATGTGGGGGTAGCCCGCGCAACACCATTGTCGGCAATATCCACACTTATCGAAAACGGTAAAGATGCGGAGAAGATGGGCATGAGTGTGTATGATTTCATGACCATCAAAACCGGCGATTTGCTCCAACGCTCTTCAAACAACGACGGGGCTTCCATTATCCCGTTTGGTTATGGTGGCGCAGCCGGCAACAAAAAGTCGGAGAAATCCGCCTCGACTCTTCTTGCCGATATAACTGATAGCTGCATAGCGTGGCACCGGCAACGCGGTGACACACAGATAGCGGCTGCCTTGAGTTATTATAAATATCAACGCATGCCCTGGCGCGACAGAAACGATTATGCTTCGGAATGTGTGAAGCGTTACATTGACACACCATATTGCGCTGCCTTCATTCTCGCAGGAGCAGACTTCATCGAGGAGGAGGAATCAGCAGACGATAACTTCGATACTCTTTCGCCGCAACAACAGCTTGAAAAGAGCAATCTTGCGCTGAAGAAACGTTATCAGCTTATTGAATCATATCTTAAGAAATTCCCTCAATGCGACAATGCCCAGGCTTTGAAAAACCGACTCACTGTGTTGGGTGCGGAGGATATCTCTGTTTCTATGTCAGGACGCATCTATCCGGCAGAAAAGGGGAAGATAAAAGTGTCGGCTTCGAACGTGTTTAATTTCAACCTCCTTGTGGTGAAATTGCCGGATTCATATATAAACAAGGATATACGTTTGAACGCAGTGAATGGAATTGGGAATGTGGTTGGTGTGATTCCTGTAAGTTTCACAGGCGAGAAACCGGTGAAATGCGAGACAGAAGTTGAACTTCCGGCTTTGCAGAGTGGTGTTTATGTGCTTGTGCCCTCATCTACGGCAAAGCTTTCGGGCGTCATCACGGGCACAGCTCCCAAAATGTCGGTGTCTCCCTTCACAGTTTCCAGGCTCGCATATTTCCGCAGTTCCGACCAGCTTACGAAAGAGGGCGATAGACTATATGTTGTTGACGGGCGTAATCAGAAACCTGTCAGCGGTGCAAAAGTAGTATTCACCTCAAGAAGTAACAAACAGAAGATTGAACGGGTGTCTGGTGATGAAGGCTTTGTGATTGTGCCCAACGGCTCTTATGATTTTATTATAAGTAAAGGAACAGACCGTCTTGCAGGGAATTTATGGAGCTGGGGATATGGCGGCAACGTCTCGGAGCAGCAGATAAACGGTAAGATCCTAACCGATCTCTCCATTTACCGTCCCGGAGATACGCTCGGGTTTATGGGGATTGTTTATACCGTGAAAGATCGCCGGATGCAGCAGCTTTCTGACGCTAAGGTTCGTATGCTTTTGTGTGATGCTAATTATCAGGCGGTTGATACGTTGCATCTTGTCTCTGATTCATTCGGTAGGGTAAAAGGGAAATTTACAATTCCACAAAGCGGTCTTTTAGGAAATTATGTCGTAAGAATGATGAACGAGAGCGGAGACTCGCGTGAATATGCTTCGACCGCAGTGGAGGTTGCCGATTACAAATCGCCTACATTCTTTGTCACAACTGATGGCACGGAAGATAATTATAAAATCGGAGATGTAGTCAAGATAAAAGGTAAAGCCTCGACTTATTCCGGTATGCCGGTGGCTGGTTCAGTAGTTAAGTACGATGTAAGGTATATCTCTTTACGTTGGCTAAACTCCAACATTAATGCCAATTACGGAGGTGAGACTACGACGGCTGCCGATGGTACCTTCATCATAGAGTTGCCAACTGAGGGTTTGCGTGATACCAAATACGCATTTGGCGGATATGAGTTGAATATTTCCGTTACAAGTCAGTCAGGGGAGACGCAGGAGGCTCCTGCATCGTGGTTCTCTCTTGGTCAGGCTTATTCAATCAGCGCTACGATTCCTTCAAAGATTGCGGCTTCTACGGGTGAAAAAGATTATGCAGTCAGAGTAATGGATATTGTTGGCAATCCGGTTAAACGCACTGTGTATTATCTGTCTCTTATACACAT
>DAWBVG010000544.1:0-6022 GCA_052279865.1 Muribaculaceae bacterium | reverse complement strand
TCTGAGCCGGGAATAAATAATATTCCCTCTCTTCAGCTACCTCATCGTTGGTTTCGGTATCATTGAGCATCCACATGCAGAGGCTTGACGATCCGTCATGTTTGGCGTAGACGATTGTACCGCTTATGACATTTTCCACACCGACATATTTATTCGTGGCTTTGCTTTTGATTCGGTAAAATGTATTGTCTACTTTTTCGAGATTGAAATTGCATATGGAAGCATTGTATTCACTTTGGAATGTCAATGGAGAATCAGCATTTGCTCCTGCTGCAAGGTATACCCGGGTTCCTCCATTATCAAAACTTATTGAATAGCTGCCGTCAGCCTGAGGGGAGAATGTCATAATCGGAGCTGACGAATTTGCAGATTTCAGGACTGCTCTCATCGTTTTGTTACTTCCGAGATAATTACCTCCTGAGTTCCGTATATATTTTTGCATTTCAGCGGCATTTGTGCCTATTGCAAATATCATTAAGGTAAGAAATATTATTTTTCTCATGTTCACATGTTTTTATGTTATTTTTGAGGGGGTGTCACAACACACCCCCTCAAATAATATATTTATCAGAAATTTCAGTAAGTAAGTTGATTACGTACTTAACCGTTGTTACCAACCGGGATTCTGAACAAGATTATGATTCTTCAGAATTTCCTCCTGGGGGATTGGGTAAAGTTTATAGTGATCGTCACCCCAGTTGTAATAATAATCTCGTGTTCCCCAAACTTGCATCCATCCGTTTGGCTCACCCTCATACATGCCGAACTTATCATCTTTCCATGTGTCCCAACGCAATTCGTGCCAATAAACTTCATTCTCTGCAAAAAGTTCCCATTTGAATTCATTGCGGATGCGTTTGCGCATATCATCCTGATCTGCTACGGTCGTTGCTGCATTGCTGTTAAGGAGCTGAGCTCCGCAGCGCTTACGTATCTGATTGATAACTTCTACCGCTCCCTTCACGTCTCCTTGCTCATTGAGACATTCCGCGAGACATAGAAGAGTCTCCGCATATCGGAAAAGAGGATGGTCAAGCTCGCTTCCACCAAGATGATTTGCATTGTCTATTCCTTCCGTAACATTCTTTCTGACGAAATAGAACAATTGATCACTTTTGTCGTATCTTATATCCCATGGCTTTCTCTTGTCAGTACGGAATGGGAATCTTAATGTATAAGTTCTGTTCATGCCATCATTGCCTCCGATAAATTGAGCGTAGGGAGTGATAACTGACATTTCCAGGCGAGGATCGCGGTTGTCATATGCCTTGCGGATTCTTGCCTCATTGCCGTCAGGAAGGTACTGAGTCATGTCTGCTCCCTGTTCTGCCTGATATTCTTTTTCTGCATCGGTGAGACCATCGCGTAAAAAGAATACTCGTCTGGCTTTCTTTTCCATTGTGCTGTAGCCGGGAATTACGTCATCCCAGTTGAATTTGCTTCCGTCAGCATTTTCAAACGAATCGATAAAATAGGGATTTGCCACATAGTTTGCCCATCCCCAACCACAAGCACTGCGTGTTCCGTATGCTCTCTGATATCCGTTTTGATTCCAGAATGTGCTTGCAAGGTCGTATTGAATGGAGAAGATCATCTCATCGCAACGCTCCTGCGCCACAGTGAAAAGATCCTTAAATGGTTTCTCCCCCGCAGTGTAGAGTTTAAAGCCACAGTCTCCGACAGAGCGGAAATCAGCTTCGGCATTGCTCCATTCCTTAAGCCACATATAGCTGAATCCCCTTAACATATAAGCCATTCCCTTGTTGACACGACCATAGTCAGAACTGCCCGCACTGAATTTACCCGGAAAATCAGGATTTTCAATTGCCAGAGTCAAGTCAGCGATTATCTTTCTGAAAGTCTCTTCGCGTGTGCCGCGTGGCTCGTTTAGATTATCGATATCCACCAGCTCATGTTCGTACCATGGCAATCCACCATATTCTACATTCATGATGTAATAATTGTAACATCTGATCACACGAGCTTCAGAAATATATTGGGATGCAAGTTTGGGATCAATGTTAGGCACATTTGCCATATGGTCTATGACGCTGTTGCAATCGAAAATCTGATGATAATACATAGCCCAGTTCCCCCAGTCTTCCGACGGTGTCTGTGTGCCACGAAGCAAGCCTACCGTGAAGCGTGATGGTTCACGGTCGATCTGACTTCCCATGTTTTCGGGCCAGTTGTTTCCGCAGTCAGCCCAAACACCACGAAATGCATTATAACATCCCGTTATGACAGCCTGGGCTGTGTTTTCATCGCTCCAGATGCTACCGGAACTCAAATCAGATTTAGATTCCAGGTCCATGTCTACGCATGAAGCCATAGAGATCGCACCGGCTGCGAGAAGTGCTATATTAAAAAACTTATATTTCATTTTATTACGGTATTTAGAAGGTGTCTTAGAAAGTTACATTTAATCCAAAAGTGAAATCTCTCATCGGAGCATATCCGTCTCCACTCATCATTTCAGGATCAAGCCCTTTGAATTTTGTTATCGTACAGATGTTTTCGACAGTGAAATAAAGACGAACATTCTGCATAAGTGCTACTTTTGTCCATTTTTGAGGAAGAGTGTAGCCTACTGTCAGACTCTTGAATTTAAGATAATTGCCATTCTGAAGTTTCCATTCGGCTTTGGCGGAATTCTGTCCCGTATCATTCATGACAAAACGGGGATTGGCAGAGTTGATGTTTGATCTCGGGTCAGAGGGATTCTGAGGATCATAGAAATAATGGTCGTTGGCAACATCAAGACCTATACCATATCCTTTGGTCATTGATGTGGAGTTTTGCGACTGCGACCAATAATAGATCTTGAATCCTGCCGCTCCGGTCCAGTTCATGGAGAAGTCGAGACCTTTCCATTTTAAATAAGCCTGCAATCCATAATAATATTTCGGAGTTGAGGAAACACCGCAGAAGTCGCGGTCGTAAGTGTCACCGTATGTTCCGTCTCCATTTATGTCGGCATAAATGTAATCCCCATACCAGATATTCTGCTTCCCTACACTTGAACCCGGAAGAAGTTTATAGCCTGCATCAATCATCGACTTTGCCCATGCCAGATCTTCGTCTGTGCGAATCATACCGTCTTTGGGACCACCATGAATACCGTCGGCTGCATAGCCTCTGCCGGAACCTTTGTATGTTTTGAGAAGATAATATTCATCAATCATGTGTCCGTTCAGACGGACAGTGGTTCCGGTGTCGTCTGCTACATCTCCAAAATTTGTGTAATAGTAACGGTTTCCGTTTTCATCAATTCGCCATTCATTTATAAGATCGCCTTTCAATTCTGTAATTCTATTTTTATTGTAGGAAAAATTTCCGGAAGCTCCATAAGTGACGTTTCCGATGCGATCATTCCATTCAAGTGTTAGCTCAACTCCCGAGTTGCTGACTTTTGCAAAGTTCTGCATAGGAGGGATATAATCTGCAAGTGTCGGTTGCATATGCGGCGCGTAGAGAATGCCGTCAGTTCTTTTGTCATAATATTCTATTGATCCGGATAGTCTTGAGCCAAGCAACGAGAAATCGAGTCCGACGTTGGTCACGGCAGTTGATTCCCAATGTAAAGATGTGTTTGGAAGATTGTTCATGCGGAATCCTTTTACATACTCGCCTCCAAATGTATAGGACACAGTGCTGTAATATGGTTGCCAGATATAATTGGAAATTGAGTTGTTTCCTAATTTACCCCATGAAGCACGAAGTTTAAGGTTGTCAAGCCAAGTAATATCTTCCATGAATTTCTCTTGTGATATTCTCCATCCAGCCGATACCGAAGGGAATGTTCCCCAGCGGCTTTTGGGTGCGAATCTTGAGGATCCGTCGCGACGAATGTTTGCTTCAAAAAGATAGCGGTCGCCATAAGAATAATTTACTCTGCCGAATAAAGAGCGGGAGGAACATTCCGTAGTATTGCCGCCTATCGACTGCGGGGTGGTCAACGCATCAAAGTCGGTCAGGTCAAAATTAAGGATTCCCATCTTTACCACTTTCATATATTCTGACCAAGCCCGGTATTCTTCATAACCGATCATGGCTGCGATGTCATGCTCTCCATACCGATGGCTCCAGTTGAGCATGTTTGTGAATTTCCATTCTTTGGCTGTATTACGAGTGTCGGAGTTTGAACAGTTTGCCATTGTTGTGGAATTTGGCTTCACCGATGATTCAAGATCGCGTTGGAAACTTTTTGCAGGAATATATCCGTTCGACAGATATTTGTTTTGTGAAGAATAATCAGTATAGAAAAATTGAGATTTTATAGAGAAATCTTTCAGAAAATCTATCTGAATATATGGGTTGACATTATATTTTGATTGTTTGTCCCATCCGAGTGCTGTGTCTAATACACGAACAGGATTATGGACTGAACTTTCCTCCTCCGGTGTTTCCTGACTGCCATACCATCCATCGTAATAGGGATAGACACCCGGCACAGTCTTTTTCATATCATCACCCCACAACATGCTGATGTCGTTAGCTTCATGATCCACGTGATACCCGTAGGCTTTTATGCCGACGGTGATAAAGTCCTTTATTTTTGTTTCCACCGAGGCTCGCATATAATACTTATTCATGCCGGCACCGGTTACAAGACCCGGATTGCTGAGGTATGTTCCAGAGATAGAATAATTTGTGCCTTTGGTTTTCCCGAGAAGTGATACAGTGTGTTCCTGCATTAGTGCGGGTTTGTAGATTTCCTTATACCAATCAGTGTTCGGGTAGGCAACATAGTTGGGATATCCGCTTTCCGACAATGCATTGGGATTGGCAGCCGCTGCGCGCCAAGCATCAATAGTGCTGTTTGAGAAATAAGGAGTCTGGGCGGTGTTTTCACATGCTTCATTCATTAATTCCATGTAAGTCGCATAGTCTGTAACCTGACGGTGGCGTTTGGATGTTGTTTCATAGGTCAGTCTGCCGGAATAAGTTACAGAGATGTGTCCTTCGTCGGCATTTTTAGTTGTGATAAGAATAACACCATTGGCACCCCGGTTTCCATAGATGGCGCATGACGCTGCATCTTTGAGCACGGAAATAGAGGCGACATCATTAGGGTTCACATCGCTCAACGACATTTCCATGCCGTCAACAAGAATAAGAGGAGCGGAATTATTCAGAGTTCCGATACCTCGGATCAATATGGATGAATTTTCAGAATTTGGCTGGCTGCTTGTGCTCATGACGTTCAAACCTGCAGCTGCTCCGGAAAGTGCCTGGGAGAGATCAGTGAAAGGGCGCGATTTGGATTGCTCTGCAACATCAACAGCAACGACAGAACCTGTCAGATTAACTTTTTTCTGCTGACCGTAACCCACTACTACCACTTCCGACAGTTGGGCGGCATCCTCAACCATAACAGTTTTAAAATTTCGTTTGTCGCCTACTTTGACAGTCTGAGGCGCATAGGATATGAAACTTATTACCAGAACATCATCCGGACTGGCTAAGAGTGTCCATTTGCCGTCAAGATCTGTAGAGGTTCCTCTGGTTGTGCCTTTCACCATGACTGTCGCACCGGTGACAGGTTCTCCTTGCTCATCAACGACCTGCCCGCTTATTTCGCTGGCAGCTTTTTCCTTTTTTTCGGGGGAACTTTTTTTTACAGATTGTTTCACCAAAATCGTTTTCCCGTTAATCTGGTAGGTTACATTCTGATCAGCAAGGATTTGGTCAACAGCTTTCTTAAGAGTCGTTGCCTTGACACGTATTTTTTTCGATGTGTCGATATCTCCTGCCTGATAGACAAAAGAGTATCCCTGTTTTGTCAACTCGCTGATGGCGTGTTTAACGGTCGTCGACGGGAGATCTATTTCAACCTTTTGTCCCATGACGGTAAGTGTCGCTGATAATATCAGCACACTTAGCAATAAAATTTTTTTAATCATAAGAATATCAGTTCTATGGTATTATGGTATTGTTCTATGATGGTGCGATTTATAGAAATTTCTTAGAAACTGTTTAAATTTATTTTCGAGGAAGTTTGAGAGTTATTTTTGAGGTG
>DAWBVG010000543.1:0-4574 GCA_052279865.1 Muribaculaceae bacterium | reverse complement strand
ATCACCTCAAAAATAACTCTCAAACTTCTTCGAAAATAAATTTAAACAGTTTTTAAAAGTAAAATACAGATATTCTATATATGGCAAACCAAGAACTTAGCGAGCAAGAGATTGTGCGCCGCCGTAGCCTTGAGGCTTTGCGCGAGCGAGGCATAGATCCTTATCCCGCTGCCGAATATCCGGTGAGCGGCTATTCACGCGAAATTAAAGAGAATTTTGACGACAACATGACTCCTCCGCGAGAGGTGGCTGTGGCAGGTCGAATCATGAGCCGAAGAATCATGGGTAAGGCTTCTTTTATGGAGCTTCAAGATTCCGAGGGTCGTATTCAGATATACGTAAGCAGGGATGATATTTGTCCCGGTGAAGACAAGGATTTCTATAATGTCGTATTCAAGAAACTCCTCGACATCGGTGACTTTATCGGTGTGAAGGGATATGTGTTCCGCACTCAGATGGGAGAGATTTCCATCCACGCCCGCGAGATCACAGTGCTTGGCAAGAGTCTGCGTCCGCTTCCTATCGTGAAACTCAAAGACGGTAAGGCATATGATGCATTCACAGATCCTGAGCAGCGTTATCGCCAGCGCTATGTGGATCTTGTGGTGAATCCCGGTGTGCGCGACATCTTCCTCAAACGCACGAAGATGTTCAACTCCATGCGTGAGTATTTCAACTCTTTCAACTATACTGAGGTTGAGACTCCCATTCTGCAGTCGATTCCCGGTGGAGCCGCTGCGCGTCCTTTCATCACTCATCACAATGCTCTTGATATTCCACTTTATCTCCGTATTGCCGATGAGCTTTATCTGAAACGTCTGATTGTCGGTGGTTTCGAAGGCGTGTATGAGTTTTCTAAAAACTTCCGTAACGAGGGTATGGACCGCACACATAATCCGGAATTCACATGTATGGAGATTTATGTCCCCTATAAGGACTACAACTGGATGATGGATTTCACTGAGAAGATGCTTGAGAAGATCGCGCTTGATGTCAACGGCACTACTAAAGTGCAGGTTGGTGATCATGAGATAGATTTCAAACCTCCCTACAAACGCGTCACCATGACCGAGGCAATACTTGAGAAGACAGGTTTCGACATTACCGGTAAGAGCGAGGAAGAGCTTCGTGCGTTCTGCAAAGAGGCAGGCATAGAGACTGATCCCTCAATGGGTAAGGGTAAACTGATTGATGAGATTTTCGGTGAGAAGTGCGAAGGTACTTATATTCAGCCCACTTTCATTACTGATTATCCTATCGAAATGTCTCCTCTTACAAAGCGTCATCGCGAGAATCCTGAACTCACGGAGCGTTTCGAGCTTATGGTGAATGGTAAGGAGCTTGCCAACGCATATTCCGAGCTTAACGATCCGATCGACCAGTATGAGCGTTTTGTTGAGCAGATGCGTCTTGCCGACAAGGGTGATGACGAGGCGATGATCATTGATGCCGACTTCATCCGTGCGCTTGAATACGGCATGCCTCCCACATCAGGTATGGGTATCGGCATGGACCGTCTGGCAATGCTCCTCACCGGTCAGACCACCATTCAGGAAGTGCTGCTCTTCCCGCAGATGCGTCCGCAAAAAGTTGCCAAATCAGAAAGCGGCGAAGATGCGGAGGAATCTAAAGAAGAGACTAAATAAAGTTAAAGAATGAGACTTCTGAGCCGCGTAAGCGTTAATATGGCAGTGAGCGCTGCCATGGCTTTTGCGGCTCATGGAGCTTTCGCTCAGAATAATAGTCAGATTATTTCCAATAAATCGATAGAAGTTATGAAAACAATTGAGCTAAACATTCAGGATGCTGTTTATTTTGCAGAAAAACAATATGAGGCACTGAAAGATGAGAGTATTCAGGCTCTCACCACTCTTGAGGAGGGAACCGGTGCCGGTAATGATTTCCTCGGATGGCTTGATCTTCCTTCCAAGACTCCCGAGAAACTTGTGGAGAGTATTGAGGCAACTGCAGCTCGTCTGCGTGAGAATTGCGATTATGTGGTTTGCGTGGGTATCGGCGGCAGTTATCTCGGTGCAAAGGCTGTGAACTATGCCCTTGCTGATTCTTTCGCTGATTTCTATGCTCCGAAACCCAAAGAGCCGAAAGTGCTCTATGCAGGTCAGAATATCGGCGAGGATTATCTCGCCGAACTGCAGAACCTTCTGAAAGGCAAAAGATTCGGTATCATCGTTATCTCCAAGTCCGGTACTACTACCGAGCCTGCAATTGCTTTCCGTCTGCTGAAGGATCAGCTCGTTGCTCAGGTTGGCAAAGAGGAGGCAAAAAAACTTATCGTGGCTGTTACTGATGCAGCTCGTGGTGCTCTCCGTCAGATGAGCGATGAAGAGGGTTACGAGACTTATGTAATTCCCGATAATGTGGGCGGTCGTTTCTCAGTGCTCACTCCCGTGGGTCTTCTTCCGATCGCAGTTGCAGGTCACGATATCAAGAAGCTTCTTGCCGGAGCTGCCGATATGGAGAGATCAACTCTTCATCCTTCAGACACGAATATCTCTCAGACTTATGCACGTCTGCGCAACGCTCTTTACAGAAGCGGCAAGAAGACAGAGATTCTCGTGAACTTCGATCCGAAGCTTCATTATGTTTCTGAATGGTGGAAACAGCTCTATGGTGAGAGCGAAGGTAAGGACGGCAAAGGTATTTTCCCCGCATCCGTAGATTTCACTACCGACCTTCACTCAATGGGTCAGTGGATCCAGGATGGCGAGCGCACAATCTTCGAGACTGTGATCTCTGTTGCCAAAACAGCTGTTGAGCATCGTGTCCCGATGGATGCTGCCAACCTTGACGGCATCAACTATCTTGCAGGAAAACGTATCGATGAAGTTAACAAGATGGCAGAGCTTGGCACAAAAATGGCTCACGTAGATGGTGGCGTACCTAATATCCACATCACAATCCCCGCTCTTGATGAGTATTCACTCGGTCAACTTATCTATTTCTTTGAGAAAGCTTGCGGTATCAGCGGCTATCTGCTCGGTGTGAATCCTTTCAACCAGCCCGGCGTTGAAGCATACAAGAAGAATATGTTCAAACTTCTCAAGAAACCCGGATACGAGGATTAATAAAAATTCCTGACAGGATTGAAATAAGATTCGAAAGATTTAAGGAGCCGGTTGCTCAAAGCAACCGGCTCCTTTTATTGCATGCTAAGTTGCATGAAGTTTTCGATGCTGGCGGGAAGTCAGGATGAATGCTATTTATTATAGCCGGGATTCTGGGACCATCCGGAATATATTATCAGGTCTTGGGGGAGAGGCCAAAGTGTCTGATAAGATTCGTAATTGCCGAGACCATGGCGCTTCTGGAACGCGAAGTATCGGGGAATAAAAAGTTCCTTGCGGATTTTTTCGATATATGTCAACAGGTTGCCGTTGGCTATCACAGGCATATTTTTCGCCTGCGCTACTTGATTTATGAGCGCGGTGGCTTTTGTTTCGTTGCCGGAGGAGATGTAACATTCGGCTAAAAGTAGCAGCGCATCGGTATATGAATAGTAATTAACTGTATGACCGTTCATAACCTCATTTGGAACGTTTATAAACAGTATTGTACCGCTGTTGGCATCATATTCGTTGCCTGAGGAGAGGGTATATCGACCGCTGTTGACAATCTCTTCAAGATACGGCATGGCTCGCGAAGGCTCGTTAAGAAACATGTGTATGTTGGCCTTAGCCATGCGCCACACATCTTTCGAAATACTGAACGCTTCTTCCGGATTGAAATTGATGAGCCCACTCTTTTCGCTGAATGCAGAGGAGATATTATCAAGAGAATTTTCAATATAGCGTGCCACGTCTTTTGCTTGTTCCTGTTTCAGAACATCGTAATTGTCTCCTGTCTGTGTTAACTCAAAAATGCAGATGTTCCCCCATTTATCCAGCATCTCGGTGTAAGTGATTGCGTTCAGCAGTATGAAATATGGATTAGCATCTGAGTTGTTTAGTTCAGAAAAACTTTTAATAGCGTATGCGTTGTATCTGATTGATGAATAAGCTGCCTGAAAAGCCTTGTCGTTGTAGTAATTGTTGACAGCTAAAGGACACTGCACATCATGAAACTGATACATTCCCGTATATCCGCGTTCCATATAATACATCCAGGAGACTGCATTTGAGAATTTGTTAAAAGTAAAGGAAACATATTGTTTGCCGTCATCGCTAAGAGCGATAGGAATTGCCGGATCGCCGGCAAGGGTGACTTTAACCTCGGCGCGGACGACTCCCATTAAATCATATAGATATACATGATCTGTCTGATTGATATGTGTTTGCGTTTTGTCTACTTTAATTGTGAGGACATTGTTCTCATAGGTTGACATGCATTTTATCGGATTGTCCGTTTCAAAGAAATGATTGAAGATATTATCGACAGTTACATTGCCAGGGCTTTCTTCACCATAGGGGTCTTTGAAAGGTTCGAGAGAGAGGGGAATATTTGAAGTTATCTGAATGGTGGCGGTGCCCCCGTTCTTATCGAAAGAGATCTCATTTTGTGAAAGAGAAATCTCGATATTGTCAGCAATCTCGTTACCGGCAATGCCATCGCCGTTC
>DAWBVG010000542.1:0-7375 GCA_052279865.1 Muribaculaceae bacterium | reverse complement strand
CGTTAGAGGCGTGCCAATTCTTCCTTTTTACCTGTTCCCTTTTACTTTTTACCTTATCGAACCTGGTTCGATAAATGGGGATTTGGGGAAGAGTGAGAAATTGGATATGAATGGGGCAGGAATGATGGATAGAAATAGATAGAAATAAAATAAGAATGGGATGGAAAATTCGAGAATTTGATTTATCTTTGGGAAATATTAATTCTGAGACTATAAACCGGTTATATTCGAACTCTAACCCCGTAGGAATATGAAGAAGATATTTGCATTGTTGCTGGTGATTGTTTCTGCTTTGGGCGTTGAAGCACAAAGTATATTTAATAATCTTGATAATGAGGGATATTGGGGAGTAAGAGCTTCTTTGGATCTTACAGTGCCGAGCCAAAGCAGAATGTCAACGCCCGATGGGAAGATATCCAGAGTATGGAGAGATTTTGAACCTTTCCCGGGATTAAGCATTGGGGCAATTTATAATTTCCCACTTGTTGCAAATCTATATCTGGAACCGGGGTTGAGTCTCTATTATAATAATATGCTTATTTCGGAAGATGCGATTGATGATTATCTTCCTCCAATATATTATCATGATATTAAAATTACTGATAGAACTATAAGGAAAACCGGTATGAGAATACCGGTGAATATTGGATATCATTTTGATTTCACACCGCATGTAAGTATGTCTGTGTTTACAGGTCCGCTGTTAGATCTTGGATTCACAATGTATTATCATGTCACGGTTGATGATAATATTGTCCCGGATGTACATTCCAAATCCTTATACAGCGCTAAAAGTTTTTCAACCGGTAATCATTACAATCGTTTTAATCTCGACTGGTGTGCCGGGGTGGGCGTTAATTATCGAAGATATGCTATTGCCATCAGCTGGAACCAGGCTCTGACAAACTCTGTGCATATTGCGAAAGAGAATAGAGCAGAATATAAGGGAAGTTTTTATGAGGATTATTTACAGATTTCATTCGGATTGAATTTTTGATTAGGATATAAAAATTGATGTGAATACTATGAAAAGAAGCAGTTTAAACTAATTTTATGGTAAGATAAAGATTACCGTAAAGTTTAGAACTTTTTTTTTTGAATAGTGTAAATTTGTTTAAACAACTTCAAAGTTTAATGCAAACTAATGCAAACGTTTTAAATTTGATATTTGATATATATTAACAAAATTTAACAATTGGGGGGGTAATTTGTGAATTTATGTTTAATTTTGCGGTGTGATTTTTAGGGAATCCTAAAAAGATTAAGAGTTATATGCCGTATTGAATCATCTGAATGATAAAAGGTTATTTGGTGGTTCTGTTTTTGACGGCAAGAATATCACATTTATAATTGATTCGATTTGTTATTCTATTTAAGATTTATGATTATGAAAAAATTACTATCCGCAATGTCACCATTTTGCAAATTCAGGAACCTATTGCACGTATTATACCCTTAGCCTTGGAAAGAGAGGGCGTGGATTATGGCTATCCGGAATGTCATCCTCTTGTTCGCGTGGCTGCTTTCAGCATTAATATTCATCTATCAGCTATTATTGTTCCGTAGGTTCAGTAAAGCCATCGGCACGATTTCATCTGTAGTTTTTTTCACATTGACTGTAAGCTTAGCCACTCATATTCTCTGTTTTTCGTTTATTCCGTCATTACTGACAGCATTCCTTATATGCAGTCTGGTGTATTTGTCTCTGCTTCATTTCTTGTCGAGAAGGTAGATAAACGGAAATGGGAAGCACAACAAGTATTAAGAAGTAGACAGCTCATATTAAACAATACATTACCAAACAATTTTCAATTTTATTCAACAATTTAAACAACTAAGGAAATGAAACAAAAAATCCTTTTCTTTATCATGGCGTTCTTGACATGCTCCGGCGTCTTGAGCGTTCATGCGACAAAACTTCCTACTCCCACTGGTTTCTGGAGACCAGTGTCCGGTTCGACATCTGCGAATGTCGAGCTGTACGTGTTTGCGACTTCTGATGTGTCTTCAGCCGCACGATCCTCGGTGTTACATCAGGCATATGACAGTCAGCTCAAACCGCTAAAGAGCGATATAACCTCGCGCAGCTATCAAGAGCTCTCCCAGGGTGTGAAATGGAATTTCAATGGTGACCCGGCAACGGATTCACCTTTTTATCGTATAAAACTGACGAGTAACAATTATGAGGATTCGGACGATGTGCTGTTGGCTTACGACAACAAAAGAGTGACACTTCGTCCTGCTTCCATCACCATAGACGGACAACCGTTCCGCAACGACCAGCTTATTTCTGCCGGTCAGGTCATCAGATGGAGCAAAGAGGCAGCCTTTGGAGCGACATCGGATTTCAGCGAGGTGAAAGTTGCGGACTTCTATCTGTCAATCACAAGCGATTTGGGCACAATGACAACCTATGGAACTGATTCAGGAAATGGATATGTCTCCTATATCGTGCCTGAAAATCTCCGCGGTAAGGATCTGACATTAAAGTTCGGTGGAAATTTATCGTCGGAATGTTATGATAGAAAATGGTTTAACTGGTTTGATATCGGCGATGTCACGTATTACGTAACCGTGAGACGCAAATTCAGTAAGCCGGTATGCACGGCGGAACTAAACGGTAGTATGCATGAGAAAGTCACCATTTCGCTTTCTGATGATGACAAAGATTATTTAAACTCAGCCCATGTCCACTGGATCTGGTATAATCTTGCCGATAAGAAATATGATTATCATACAGCTTCCATGAAATCACCCTACATATACAACGTGTTGCTTGAAGAAGGCGACAGGTATGTCTATGGAGCATATTTGACAGGCAGTGGTCCTGGTTCCTCATTTGATGATTCGGATATAGTATGGTTCAAGAGAGGATCCGAGAAAGAGGAACTCGACCAGATTCAGGTCATAGCAAAAGGCAGGACTCTTGCCGATAACGACTATGTTACTTACGGAACACAGCTTGAAATTATCAATCCCAATGTATTCGAGTCGTATACCCCGGGATATACGGAACACGGAAGATTCCCCACATCGTTTGGTGGAGAAAACTCATACATCTATAGCAATGGCTATTTCTATTACCCCGACAATGATTCCGGAACAAACCGGAATACATTTACAGTTACGAAGACTCTCGGCGATGTTGGTAAAGAAATTTCCGTAGGGTATCGCCTAATTTTTCCATCCAGCGAGGAATATTCCGATGTTCTGAAGGCTCCAACGCTAAAAGAATTAAAACTGAGACTTTCGGAAAAACTTGATTTGCCAGAGGTTAGTTACAGACAGTCTACGGGAAGCAGTACCAATTATATCTTCTCTATGAGAGCACCGAAAAACTATACCGGTGAAGCAAAAGACGTTACGTTCCACTATATGCTGTATTTCGCAGCGAACACCATGGATGAGACTCATTTGAATGTATATTCCTGCGAGAGGTTTTCGAAAGAGGGCGTGACATTCTTTTCCGATCAACAGCAATATTTCGGTGGAGGTGCGCCGTTGTTTGTGGCAGGATATGTGTCGGCAAACGGATGGGAAGATTCTGACGTTGTCTATGCACCCTTGTCCGGTTCGCCCTATACCCTTGAAGCTCCGCGCGTTTATATCGGGGATGCTCCGCTCACAGGGAAGGATCCGAGCGAGTCTTATCTCGTGCCTGACGGAGCGCAGGTGAGGATCGTCAATCCGAATGTGTTCAGCTACACATCCGAGGGTGACGCCGCTCCGTTCAAGACAACATTCGGTCAGGATTTCTTCTATAAAAATATCCCCACAGGCGTTGAAATAGATGAGGCAGGAACCGCGACGTTCAAGGCTGATAAGTCAAATAATGCCAACCTTGATCTTGAGCTGTCTATCCTCCCCGACAACCTGTCAGCGTTCAATACCGGATTTGTGCAGAACATCATCTCCCTGCAGGTCGGTGGCAAGATTGATGTCCCAACCGGCAATTATAATTGGAATGATATATACGATAAGTATGTGATAAATATATCGGGACCTTCATACGTACGTATGCTGCCCGGCTATACGCTGCATTATATGGAATATTTCGGAGCAGAACCGGGCAAGGTGAAATACTCGCAGATGAAGACAACGAAAAACGAAACACTTTATGATCGTCTTGACAAGGATGCGGCCCCCGATTTCTATGGAGCATACGTATCGGTTCCGGGGCTTGAGGATTCAGACGTAATATACTTCAAAGCTAAATCGACTCCTGATGCTTCCACTGCCGAAGGTTTCAGGCTTGAGTCTCCATACCTGATGATAAACGGCGAGAAGGTTGCGGACACGACTGTAGAGGTTGATCACGGGACAGAGATATTCATCGTCAACCCCAACAGCTACCCGATGCTTGCAAAATCCGGGACAGCTCCCTTCCTTACAACATTTGGAGCAGGAATACACAAAAATGTTCCTTCGGATTTTGATCCGCAGAAGGGTTCGTTTGTAGCCGACCGCTCAAATCCGTCACTTTCACTTGAGCTTTATGCTATTCCTGAAGAGGCTTATGACAAGGTGTTCACGGGCTGGAATGAAGCTTCCGTTTACAATGTTGTGGTAAATGATACCCAGACAGGCGTAGATGGAATTGAGGTTGATGCAGATGGCAGCGAGGAGATATACACAATGGATGGTATCCGCGTCACAGGCAAGAAACTGCAGAAAGGCGTTTACATTGTAGTGCGCAACGGCAAAGCCACTAAGAAAGTGGTGAATGATTAATCTCATGAATTGATAATTTAGCTTGAATGAGGGTGCGTGAGTCATCGTGCTCCCGCACCCTCTAATCCAAAATCTTGCTGTATATGAGTAAGGCTCTTAAACGAGGATTGTGGGGAATAACCATCATTATGTTGATGGTGATGATATGGCTTATGAGCATGGAGGAGTGGAACGCTCCCGAACTTGAGATGTCTACGGTGACACTTGTGCTGAAATAAACAGAATATAACATAGGATATGAAAAAGATATTTACAGCTGCGGCAATGACGGTGGCAATGCTTATTGCGCCCCGGAGCCTACAGGCTGCCGATACACAAAGGTGGATGTCTACTCTTGATGACTATGACTATGTCTGTCAGTTGTCTATACCGGGCACGCATGATTCGGGGACCGGCAATGGTTTCGCTGGTATAAGTGTGATCGGAAGTCTTTTGGCGGGAAAAACGCAGGACAAGAATTTTTCAGAACAGTTAAACATAGGTGTCCGTGCCTTTGACCTACGTCCGGGTGTTGACGGCAGCTCGCTGCCAATCTATCACGGACCGCTGAAAACCAAACTGACGATGAACGAAGCGTTCACCCAGTCTATCTCTTTCCTCTCTTCCAATCCAAGTGAATTTTTAATCTTCATTATCCGTCAAGAGGACGGAGACAACAATGAGTGGAAGGCAAACATGACAGCCCTCTTGAATAACAATGATTATAAGAACCACGTAGTTCCTTTCTCTCCTAAGTTGAGGGTGAAAGATGCGCGTGGAAAGATAATAGTGCTGACAAGAACAGCATTCTCCAATTCGAAGGCAGCCACAGTCAGCGGCTGGGGTGACAATGCGACTTTCCGCACGGGAACCATCAAAAGCAGTAATGGAAGCGGTAACGCAACGCTGTGGCTGCAGGATTATTATGAAATCAGCGATGAGAATGTGAAGGCGGATGCGGTGGTCTCTCTTCTGGACAAATCCGCCACACTCTGCCGTGATGAATCCAGTTTCGGAACATGGGTAATCAATCACGCTTCCGGATATAAGGGGACGGCAACCAATTCAAACAATTCCGCAAATGCCAAAAGGACAGCCGAAGCGATAATAACCCGGTTGTTTGCCAAGGGACGCACGCCTGGACCGACGGGAATAATCTTAATGGACTATGCCGGCACGGATGCCGCATACGACGGCACGTCGCTGGTCGACGCCATTATCGACAACAATTCGAGATACCACAAGGGAATCCTTCGCCTTCCCGTGCCGGAGGTGAGGTGGGAGTCGGTTAGCGGCACTTCTAAAGACAATGTTCTGCTAAAGGTCACAGTAGCGGAAGGAATTCCCGATGATGTTGATGTGCAGCACATTGCCTATGATGCCAATCTCCGTTCGCGGGGAGATGAAGTTTCGTCGCGTAAGTATGGAGTGTTTTCAAAAGGATTCACCTGGAACTTCAGTGGAGATCCGGGAGCTATCTCTCCAATCTATAGGGTGCGGCTTAGTGGAGATGGCTATATTGATTCGGAAGAAGAGATAAGTGTGTTTGATGGAGGTAAGGTGACACTCGCACCCGATATTTTTGTCGATGATACCCCCGTGAGTGATGGACAGACAGTAAGTGCAGGTCAGACAATTCGTTGCAGGAAAGAGTGTGGATTTGAGGCGAGCGGTCCGTTCGAGGCACGAAAAGTAGCGACATGGAATGCATCGGTGCCGGATGTCGCGAAGTCCTCATTCACTTCTGACGGGGAATATGAAACATTCCTAATACCTGCTTCTTTGGCTGGCAAATCAATAAGCCTGCAGGTTACACCCACATTGGAATCCGGGATGAATCAAATTTTCACATCCACTCCCCGGATATATAAATTGAATGTGATGACTGACACTCCTACGAGCATTGAAGATATTGCAGAGGGTTGCAAAGCATATGAGGAAATTTATACAATAGACGGTATTCGTGTCACAGGTAAAAATCTTAAGAAAGGCATTTATATCGTAGTGCGCAACGGCATCGCGATGAAAAAAACAGTAAATTAGCAATTGTAAGGATCGCCGGGTGGAAGAAGTGGTCCATTCCGGCATGTGATTCCACTGGCGTCCGGCCATTCGGAATCATTCAAAACCGTCGTGAGACGTTAAATATCATGTATTAATTTTCAAATCGAAAATTGTGAGTAGGCTGCGTGCTTCGTGAGAAACGCGTAGCTTTTTAGTAAAATATAATTTCCGCTAACTATTACTCTCCGGCTGCTGATTATTATTGAGGAGGGTTTGGCGGATGAGGTCGGGAGAGGGAATCGGAAGGTCGCGGAGAAGGATATGGGAATATTCAGAGTAACATTTTTCGCGGATAGGGAGGATGATGCCGAAAAGTCCTGAGTATATTTCGCGTATGTCGGGAATGAAATCCATTTGTCCTTCGGAGTTATAGGCGCGGAGAAAATCCGAGATTGTGAAATCCTGTAATTCTATTGCGGGTGCTTCGCCATACTCACCATCCTTGATCCTGACGGAGTACAATAACCCGGCGGCATGCAGTTTGTCGGTAATTCTCGACACAATTCTTATGGGGAGGTTGTAGAGTCTCGCGATATCGGTATGGGACAGCGGTTTCTCACGCGCAATGAAGCGCTGGGCAACAACGCTCATCACTATCAAC
>DAWBVG010000541.1:0-10029 GCA_052279865.1 Muribaculaceae bacterium | reverse complement strand
GATCTTAAGGGTGCGGATCGCGCAAAATTCCGCAAACTGAATTCAGAATTGTCTGAACTTACAGTGAAGTATGGTCAGAATGTTTCGAATGCAATGAAAGAGCCATCCCGCAGGATGTGGCTGAAGAAATCGGATCTTTCAGGAATCCCAGGATCTGTTGTGGAGTCATACAGAGCCGCAGCAAAAGATGCTTTGGCTCAAGATGGTAAGGAGGATGATGAATCAATGTACCTGGTCACTGTTTTTGCTCCCTCTTATCAACCTTTCATGAAATATTCAGATCGCAGAGATCTTCGTGAACGTTTATACCGGTTATTCAACAGTCGTAATAATGGCGGGGAGTATGATAATACAGCTATTCTTCGAGATATCGCCAATGTCAGACTTGAGCTTGCGAATCTGATGGGTAAAAAGAATTTCGCTGAATATCAACTTCAGAACACCATGGCTAAGACTCCGGAGACTGTTACAGAATTTCTTGAGAATCTTCGTAAAGCTTACACGGAGCCAATGAAGGCGGAACTTCAGGAGATACAAGACTTTGCGAGACAGAAAGAAGGCAATGATTTTCAGCTTACTGCTTGGGATTATTCTTATTGGTCAGACAAACTCAAGAATGAACGTTATGCCTTTAATGATGAGGATATGAAGCCCTATTTCGAGTTAAACAATACGATAAAAGGGGTGTTCGGGCTTGCGACTAAGCTCTATGGATACAAATTCAAGGAAACAAAGAATATTGATAAATACCATCCTGATGTTAAAGTTTATGAAGTTTATGAGAAAGATGGTAAACTTCTCGGAATACTTTATGCCGACTTTTTCTATCGCGATGGCAAAAGTCCGGGCGCATGGATGACAGAATTCCGTGGGGAAACAAAGGATGATGATGGTAATAAAGAAATACCTTTGATATCGATTGTCTGCAACTTCTCAAAACCGGTAGGTAATGGCGAGGTGCTTCTGACTCCATACGAGGTTGAGACGTTCCTTCACGAATTCGGTCATGCTCTTCACGGACTTTCATCTGAGGCAAAATATGCTTCTTTGAGCGGAACTAACGTTGACCATGATTTTGTGGAGCTCTTCTCCCAGTTCAATGAAAATTATCTCACGGAGAAGGAATATCTTGATGGATTTGCTAAACATTACAAGACCGGTAAGAAGATGCCGCAGGAATTGATAAACAAATTCTTAAAATCATCTCAATTCGGTGCTGCATATTCTTGTATGCGTCAGCTTGGTTTCGGTTATCTTGACATGGCTTATCATACAATAGAGACTCCGTTGAGGGCATCAACCAATCTTGAAGAGTTTGAGAAAAATGCTCAGAATCCGGTGAAATGTTTTGAAGCGATTGAAGGATGCATGACATCTCCATCGTTCGGACATATATTCTCCGGAGGTTATGCTGCCGGTTATTATGGATATAAATGGGCGGAATCACTCGATGCCGATGCTTTTGCTGCATTTAAGGAAACCGGTATATTTAATCCTAAAACAGCCGCAAAATTCAGGAAAATGCTTCAGGCTGGCGATACTGTTGACCCAATGGAGCTGTATGTGGAATTTAGAGGTAAAAAGCCAACTGTTGATGCTTTGATGGAGCGTGACGGAATAATAAAGAAATAAGATTTCAACATATGTAGGTTGTTTAAACAACCTCATAATTAAAACAGAGCGGGTCTTTTAAAAGATCCGCTCTGTTTTGTTAAGTTTTGAGACGATACATATTACATTCGTATTTGCTGCCGTTGCCCTGAAAGCGTAAATGAATTTATCAATACCTTCTTTTACTCCTAACTTCTTCCTTAAGTTTTCAGCCTCAACGGGATAATTTCTCACCGACACGCAATATCGCTGATTTTTTAGTTTTTTTAAAGCTGTTTTATCCGGGAATTCCTCAATAAGCAAAACCCTTCCGGGGAAATCAGGATAAAACTTTTCAGAGATAAATAAGGACGTATTTGGCGCTACATGTTTAATACCAGCGAAATGTGAACACAGGGCGCCCGCAGATCGTAATTTCATTAATCCTGCGTTAGGCTCATAGAGAAAATTTCCTGTTTTTAAATCATCGGATGTTGCAATGGATGTGTCAGTGACTGCCAGTTCTTCTTTCTCAAATAAAATATCGGAAATTATCCCGGAGTCATCAAGGTCAATTATTCTTATTCCCTGGAATGAGATTCCCTTGATAATTTCTACTAATACTTCTTTGCATTCATTTTTTACACAAACGAGATGTATATAGGTCGTTTCGGGTATTTCTTTTATAATTTGAGAAATATCAAGAAGAGGAGATGATTTTATAAGAATCCTGTCTGCTTTCTCAAGCATAAGAGGCATTAACTTGACAACATCGGGCGTGCAGTCTGCAAAAGAATACGTGCGTCGATTATTTGCGTCACGCCTTGCCGGATCAATGAATATGATATCTACCTTGGAATCAAGAGATGTCAGAAACTCAATGCTGTCAATATTAATAGCTGTAATGTTATTGGTATTCAGAATTTTTGCATTGTGTTGCAGCGCATCTGACTTGTTTGCATCTATATCACATGCGGTTACCTTGTTTCCTCGCATTGCAATAGACAGGGCATCTATTCCCAGACCGGCGGTCATATCTATCACGATTTTACCGGATCCTGCCAAAGCTGCATGATACTCCGCGACTCTTTCATCCGAAGCCTGTTCAGAAGAAATGGAATCGGGGAAAAGAAATTGTTGGAAACTAAGGAAAGAGGATAGCTTTGATGATGTTTTTCGCCTGCAAATTATTTGGGTTATTGCAAAATCCAGAGGGAAGGGTAGTTCTTTATTGTGATACTTGAGAAGCAGCTGATTACCGTCAACCTTTTCATTGTCTGAAATAAAACGGAAGACAGGGCTTTCAGGATTTTCAAATTCACTATAATCTATCATAAGTAAGTAATGAGAATTAGTATAATAAGTAAGTGCGATGCTTATTTAAATTTTGAATCTTTTGGATGCTTTTCTGCTTTCTCATCAGTCACATAGTCCGCTATGCTCCTTCTTCGAAATCAGGAAATCATCTCAAAATATCCTAAAATTTAATATAAACTAATTCTCAACACTTACTTACTCTTCATAATTTTCTGCAAATTTAATAATAGAAGTTGTTTTTCAAAAATGTAATTAAGATGTATTGAAATTTTTGCGTTAACAAAATTTAAATATTTTTTCAGGCTGCAAAAAAAGAGATATATTTGCAGATAAATTTTGTGAAAATGAATTTTAAAAGCAATATACGTATATTATCATTAATTTCGATTTTATCATTCTTTAGTATATTCCCTGCTGTGAATATACACGCATATGATGCGCCAAAGAAAGGAGATGAGTTTATTCTGGTTATTGATCCGGGACATGGCGGGCATGATGCCGGAGCTGTTGATAATAATGTAAAGGAGAAGGATATAAACCTTGGAGTTGCAAAAAAACTTGCTGCCAAGATTAAGAAAGGAATGAAGAATGTTAAGGTTGTAATGACCAGAGACAATGATTCCTATATCACACTCCAGGATCGTGCTAAAATCGCAAATGATAATAAAGGGAATCTTTTTATTTCCATTCATACTAATTCTGTAGATAAGACAAACCCCAATAGAAAGAAAGTCAACGGAGCCTCAGTTTATGCTCTCGGTCTTCATAAGGATCAGAGCAATCTCCAGGTTGCGCGTAGAGAAAACTCTGTTATTGAGCTGGAAAAGAATTTTGAGCAGAAATATAGCGGTTTTGACCCTTCGAAAGATGAATCGTATATTATTTTTGAAATGGCTCAAAAAAAGAATCTTGGTCAGAGTCTCAAGTTTGCAGACCTTGCCCAAAAGAATCTTGTAAAGGAGGCAGGAAGAGGCGACAGGGGTGTAAAACAGGCAGGTTTTTGGGTGTTATGGGCAACTTCGATGCCAGCCGTTCTTGTTGAGCTTGATTTTATCTGTAATCCCAACTCGGCAGTGTATATGGGATCCGAGAAAGGACAGAATCAGCTTGCAGAAGCTTTGTATAAGGCGGTGGATAAATACATTGGTAATAAAAAAGGTGATAAGGCAGTTGCGGAAAATGTAGAATCATCTGATAAGAAAGAATCAGCCGTTCAGGCTTCAGCTCCCTTGATTTCATCCTCACAACCGGTTGAAAAGAAAGTTGAGAATAAAAAGTCGTCACAGCCGGCTTCTGCGTTTACAAAACGGAGAAGACGTTCGGAAGCTGCCAAGAAAGCTTCTGCAATAAGAAATGTTGAGACAGCAGCTATACCGTTGCATCGTGAAGATGAGCGAATGGCTGTTGTTGAGATAAAGGAACCTGAACAGGTGTTGGCGGTAGAGGAAACGCCCGTTGAAGAAGTTAAAGGGAAAGGGAAAAAGAAAAACAAATCAGATAAGAAAAAACAGAATAAAAAACAAAATAATAAATCAACAAGAATTTATAATAATAAAACAGTTGTTTTAAATTCTGATGGCTCTACAAGTCTTGCTGACAAGGATGCTGAATCTGCTACAGCGCTTAAGAAACATAAATCAATTTCGGGATATCACTCGAAAGTGGAAAAACTGAAAACGGTGTATAAGATTCAGATTCTTGCAAGTTCGGATATCTTGAAACAAAACAATCCAAGGTTTTGCGGCTTGACCCCGGTTAAATCTTTTAAAGAAAACAATCTATATAAATATACTTATGGTGAGAGTGAAAACCGGAAAGAAATGGAAAATTTGCTGAAAATAGTAAAAGAAAAAATTCCGGACGCTTTCATAATAAAAAGTCAAAAATAGATATAGAAGTTATTTAATTTTTTTACAAAAAACCAATAAAAGTGAAAAAATGTATTCTTCATCATCAATCTTCATTAATATTTTGGTATATTTCCAATATTTCGTCAGTCGCATAGCCCGCTATGCTCCTTCCTCAATATTGAAAATATCCTCAAAATCTTAACGAAGTTTAACGATGAAAAAAGTTTGAATCACTTCGTATCAGGTTGAATCAATTTGAAATTAAAAGGTTATGAAAAAAATATTTAACAAAGAGTTTATTATTGGCATTTGTGTGATTGCCGCGATAGTCATTCTGATTTTCGGAATCGATTATTTAAAGGGTATCAATCTGTTTAGTCCTGCAAACTTTTATTATGCGTCATATGACAATGTTGCAGGACTTGAAATTTCATCTCCTGTAACAGTGGATGGATATAAAGTAGGACAGGTTCGTGAGATCCAATTTGATTATGAGAATCCCGGAAAAATCAAAGTATTGCTTGCATTGAACAAGAATCTCAGAATTCCGGTAGATTCTAAAGCAACAATGGGATCAACACTTATGAGTGGCAATTTTATTGCTATAAAATTAGGAAAGAGTTCGGAGAAGATACCTGTGGGTGGTGATATTGAATCGTATGCTACCTCCGATCTGATGTCATCTCTAAGCGAAGACATTATGCCAGCTGTTAATCAAATTCTGCCTCGCGTGGATTCACTCCTCTATAATCTTAATAAGCTCGCCGGAGATCCCGCATTGTTATCATCCATTCAAAGACTCGATGGTATAACGGGAAATGTGATGAATGCTACAGACGGATTGAATTCTACAATTAATAAAGATCTACCGGTTGTTATGAGAAACGTTAAATCCATAAGTCATGGTCTTGACACAGTTACAGCTAATCTTGGCATTTTGTCTGCACAACTGAAATCGCTCCCTCTTAACACTACCGTAGACAACGTGAATGCATTGACCGACAATCTGACCAAATTCTCCAATCAGCTTAATGATCCCAATTCTACTTTAGGAATGCTCATGAATGATCCTGAATTATATAATAAGCTCAATAGGGTAGCTGCGGATGTTGATTCCCTCATTGTGGATATCAAGAAGAACCCCAAACGCTATATAAGTATAAAACTTTTATAGAGGACTTTATTATTATGCTTATTTGGAATGATTATAAATAAGCATTTCTAATTATAGAAATCTATAATGTGCGGTTTTAAAAGAATTTCAACTTAAATGTTAAAATTGACACCATCTCGAATGATGGTGTCAATTTTCTATATATCAGATAGATAACATATTCAAAGTGGCTGTAATGTGCAGTTTTAAGGGATAAGATGCAATGCACTGATATTCAATATCGTATAAATAAATAATAAATTGCAAGCAAAACTTCATTTTTTTTTGTGGAAATTTTGTTATTATTTTGTAGTCCAATCTGAGAGATAATGGAGATGGACTTTCAAAATAAATGGAATAAATGCCTTGAACTGATAAAAGATAATATCGGTTTGGATCGCTTTAACACATGGTTTGCATGTGCTAAACCTATTGCATTTGCCGACAACTGTCTCACCCTGCGTCTTCCGTCTCAATTCTATTATGAGAAATATGAAGACGATTTCTATGAAATACTCTCTAAAGCTCTTAAACGAATTTTCGGTCAGCAGATCAAGCTTACTTATGAGGTTGATGTCGTTTCAAATGACAATAATGCCAAGGTAAGGCTCGAAAGTCCTCAGCAATCTCATTTTTTAAAGAATAAGCTTGTTGGATCGTATCATAATGCTCCGATAGAAAAGCGTGAAGTCGATTTTGATCCGCAGTTGAATTATTCGTTGAATTTTGAGAATTATTGCATAGGGGAGAGCAACAGACTTCCTGTGACAATTGCCGAATACATCGCTGATAATCCCGGTAAGCCGGAATTTAATCCTTTCTTTTTGTATGGAAACGTAGGTGTCGGGAAAACGCATTTGATTCAGGCAATCGGAATAAGAATCAAAGAGCGTAATCCTAATGCTAAGGTTCTGTTTGTGCCTATGAAGCATTTTCAGAACTTATATGCGCAAGCCACGATCAAAAAGGATGTGCCCGGTTTCATTAACTGGTTTCAGATGATGGATGTCATCCTCTTTGATGATCTTCAGGAGTTGTCTAACAAAACCGGAACGGCTGAGGCATTATTCCCTATATTCAATCATCTGCAGCGCAATCGTAAGAATATCATTTTCACCTGCGATCGTCCTCCCATGGAGCTTGATGGTATTGCGGATCGTCTTATCGACCGTTTTAAATGGGGTGTTGTTGAGCCGTTGCCTAACCCAGACTATCAGCTTAGAAAGAAAATACTTGAATTCAAGTCGAAAAAGAATGGTTTGGGTCTTTCAGAGGATGTTATTGATGCTATTGCTTCCGAAATTGACGGATCTGTACGCGAACTTGAAACCATAGTGAATGGTCTTCTCACACGTGCGATTGTTAAGAACGCACCTTTGTCTGTGGAGTTGGCAAAAGAAGTGATGAGTCATGTGGTAAAGAAGCCTGAACGCAAGCCCATCAATTTCGATATGATTGTCGAAACCACCGCAGAATATTTTAATCTCAATCCGGATGCAATTTTTTCTCAAAGTAGATTAAGGGATATTGCTGATGCGCGTCAGATGATAATGTATTTGTCGCATAAACACACCCAGCTTTCATCACCGGCAATCGGAAGTAAACTTAACAGAAAACATGCAACTGTGCTCCATGGCATATCATCAATTAACGATAGGCTTCCTTATTCAAAAGAATTGTCAGAGGCATTAGAAGCAATTGAGAGTGAATTGTTCAGATAATTTACCAATATAAAACAAAAAAGAGAGCTCTTAAGAGCTCTCTTTTTTTGTTTTATTCTTATATATGATTCAGTTTGATTGAATCGAGTATGAGATGCTGCGTTAATTTATCGATACCTGCGTTGCTTAAAGTGTCGGTATCAGCCATGAATGACGCCTCAAAATCCTTAATATTGTTTTCAGCTGATTTTTTATATAAGGATATTGCTTCCTTTATTTTTTTTGAAGCTAATTTGACGTGACCGGCGTTCAGAAAGTCTATTGGTTCAGGTGAAGATAAAAGAATCTTGTCATAATATGATGTACTTTTATCCAAATTGCCCGCCAGGAACTCTGTCCAAGCTATTGCTTTCCATATTTTAGGATTGTCAGGATTTATATAATTGGCATGATAATAAGAGCGCAGCGCACCCTGAAGATCTCCTGACTCCGACAATGCATTACCGGTATTCATGATCAGCGATACGTTGTCGGGATCACTTGACAGGGATTTTGAATAATACTCTGCCGCTTCCCGATAGTTCCCTAATTTTTTGTTTATAAATGCGAGTTTCTTAAGAAGCCATTGTCCCGGGTCTCCGAGTAGTTCGGATTTCCGATATGCCGCCAGCGCTTTGTCATATTGTTTTAAGGATTGATAAGCGAATCCAACCTTTTCCCAGTAAGATGCATCTTCGTTTTTTGAATCTTCGATGGCTTTAAAAAGTTCCAACGCTTCATTGTAATATTCACGTTTGAAATAAAACTCACCGATAATTGTGATAATCTCCTCATCAGCCATCATCTCTCCAATTACAGGGAGCTCCAGGAAGTTAAAAGGATCCTTAAAAGGATCATCAAACTCTTCTTTCCTTCTGAACAGTCGGAAGAACCGGTATAATTCTCGGATAAATACAACGGCAGCGGCATTAAATTCCGGGTTAGATTGTTTTTCAATTCGGTCGGAAGCATTCTCCATCATTTGCGAGAGCTGCTGCTCGAATTGTCCCAACATCATTTTTCTTTGCTGTTCAGGCATTGCAGAGAAAGCGAACACGAGAGAATATTTATCGGAATCACACATGCCTGAACCTAATGAAAACACCGTTTCAAGCGGCTTGCGGCTCTCTTTGTCCATCTTTATAGCCGGATTGTTCATATCGAAGGGCATGAACCATGCGCTGACTCCATTGAAAAATGGAAAACCTTTTAGATTCGAAAACGTAACCATCATTAGATCCGCGCCTTCACTTTGCATTTCCGTCAGCTCACGCATTTTATCAGCCAACCCGTTCTTCTCCAGCATTTCTTCCCATTCAGGGTTATTTTCAAGCATTCCGGATTCAAAATCCATTGCGGAATCCCTCATTTTTTTTAGCATGTCGGGTCGCATTTTCATGAGTTCGGGAATTACTTCATCTCGCATTTTTGCTGCAACGCGGTCTGTGTCGCGAGTACGAATAATTTCCTTAACTACTCCGCGAAGACGACTGTAGGTAACAAGAGAATCCTGCCAAAGTTTCAAACGGTTCAGCACTTTTTTATCACCATATATGCGTTTGCCATGTTTTCTCAATGCCATTACGATTCCGACAAGAGAATGGGCAGCTATTTCTTCAGAGAGAGCGTTCTCATAGATTTCAATAAGAGAGAGCATTTTGTCTCTATCATACACTCCCAAAAGAGACAGAGTCAGTGCTGATATCAGATATAGAGCCAAAGATTTTTCTGTTGAAGGTAGATTCACTTTATCTGTGAGAGCAACGCACAACTCTTTGTTATTCCTTTCCGTCCATACAACATCAAAAAGTTGGTGCATTAGATTGTCTTTATCAACATAGAGACTTTCAGGGACAGAGTCGGCTGCAAGTGCCAGGTCTATATTTGCATCTATTTCTATAAGGCGGCGCCAGATATTATCAAAAGTGTTGTTTCTGTGTTTGCATATTCTTGAAGTTGAATAATACAAAGATGGACTTTCAGCTGAAAGTTTATCTATCAGCAAATTGTCACAAATCTCGCGAAGAGATCTGACTGTAGAGTCATAAACATCCTGGCGGGTGGGATCATCCAGACCTTCAATAAGATAATGTATCATGTATCCGTAAGTCTGTCTAAGGCTTTTCAGGCTATCGGATGCCTGGAAATTTCCCTCTTCTTGCGATATTTTCTCAAGAAGATCGAAACTTTCGATTACACGATTCTCATCAAGGCGTCTTTTAACCTCTGATATTTTGTCTTTTAAAGATTCTAATGTCATATTTATATAAGTCAAGATGTCTAATCTGACACCGTTTTATTCAAAGTCTGTAAATAATTAACAAATTTCACGCCAAAAAATTTTAATCAATAATTCATTTAAGTTTCGCAAGCTTCAACTTAAAGTTTAAGAGTTTATAAGTTTAAAAGTTTATCAGAT
>DAWBVG010000540.1:0-2467 GCA_052279865.1 Muribaculaceae bacterium | reverse complement strand
GATCCAGTTCTCTGTCTTGTCAGTAAGGTTACGTACGCTCGACATATAGCCGGTGAGACCGGAATTGATAAGCATTGCAGCGTTATAACCGAGAGCGTATGTATAGTCAGCATCGAAGTTGGTAGGATCTGCGCAGCGACCTTCATAACCAAAGAAGTGATGCTGTGCGGCGAACTTACCGCTGTATTCACCGGATTCAGCCATCTCATCAAGACGCTTTGCAACCATCTGGCTCAGCAGACTCTCAGTTTCGATGAGAGAAACCTGTACATTACCATGGCTGTCACGATCAAGACTGAGCTGGAGAGCAATAGTCTTGGGAAGCATCTTGTAAAGATCCGCATTAACGGGAGAAAGGTGACGGTGTATAGCCTCAAGCTTCGCATTCTCTTCGAGCGACTCAAGCTCGTCAGCATATTCCACGAGAACCTCGTTAAGCTCAGCGATGAGAGTCTTCATTGAAGGTATGAATTCGATAAGACCTTCAGGAATGAGGACAGTACCGAAGTTCCATCCCAATTTTGCACGCTCGGCGATAACATAACAGATATAGCTTACGATATTGTCGAGAGTCATGCGCTTTGCAAGAACTTCTTCTGAGATAAGGCAGATGTTCGGCTGAGTCTCAAGCGCGCACTCAAGAGCGATATGAGAAGCTGACCGACCCATCAGCTTTATGAAGTGATAATATTTCTTTGCAGAGTTGCAGTCACGCTGGATATTACCGATAACCTCGCTGTATACTTTGCAAGCTGTGTCGAAACCAAAAGATGTCTCGATCCATTCGTTCTTAAGGTCGCCGTCGATAGTCTTGGGCACACCGATCACCTGAACGCCGGCACCGATGTTCTTGTAATATTCGGCAAGCACGGCTGCGTTGGTGTTTGAATCGTCACCACCAATAATAACAAGAGCCTTGATGTTAAGTTCTTTCAGAATCTTAAGACCGGCTTCAAACTGCTCGGGAGTCTCAAGTTTTGTACGACCGGAACCAATGATGTCAAAACCACCGGTGTTGCGATATTCAGCAATATAGCCGGCTGTCAGCTCCATGTATTGATGATTGATGAATCCTGCAGGACCCATAAGGAATCCATAAAGGCGGTTTTCCTTGTTGAGTTTCTTAAGACCATCGAAAATACCACTTACCACGTTGTGTCCACCGGGAGCCTGACCACCGGAGAGGATAATACCTACGTTAAAGGGCTCCTCTACGCGTTCCGGCTTGTCATTGTGTTCGAACTGCACGATAGGCATTCCGTAAGTGTGAGGGAATCTTTCCTTGATTTCTTCCTGATTAGCTACAGATTCGGTTGCCTCTCCAAATTTCACTTTCACATCGCCCTGAAGATCTTTGGGCAATTTGGGCTGGTACTCAGCTCTTACTCGCTGAAGTGCACTCTTTTTCATGTCGTTTCTTGATATCTTGTTTTTACCTTGTCAAAATTGTTTACAATCCGGACGCAAAGTTAACAAATTTAATGAATTTATGCAAGAGAATCGAGCATTTCCTCTGCAGCCCGCAGGTCGGATTCAGTGTCAATGCCGATGGTTGAAAACTCTGTCAGTCCGACTTTTATTCCATAACCGTTTTGCAGCCATCTGAGCTGCTCAAGGCTCTCCGCTTTTTCAAGGCTCGATTCTGGCAGTCTCACAATTTTCGAAAGAGTCTTCGCCTTGTAGCCATAAATGCCGATATGCGTATGAAACTCAGCCTCTTTTAGCCAGTTCTTCCAATCTGTTTTTCTAACATACGGTATTATGCTTCGAGAAAAATAAAGAGCATTCATCTCATTGGAGAAAACCACTTTCACAAGATTCGGATCAAACAGGGCATCAAAACCTCTCGTGGCATCAAATCTCATCACCAATGTGCCGATTTGCGCTTCAGGATTATTCTCAAAAATCGCCACGAGTTTCTGAATCTGCTCCGGTCTGATAAACGGCTCATCTCCTTGCACATTGATCACAACATCCGCATCACTTCCAAGTAGACGATATGCCTCTTCCACCCTTTCCGTACCGCTTCTATGCTCACGGGAAGTCATCACCGCCTTAAAACCGGCAGCCTCAACACAATCAAATATTCTCTGGTCGTCTGTTGCAACTGCAGCTTCAACTCCAGCTTTTGTGACCTGACGACACACTCTTACGATCATCTCCTCTCCACCGATCTTTGCCAGCGGTTTACCCGGGAATCGGCTCGATTCATACCGGGCAGGTATAATAACTATATATTTCATATTGCCTAAAAAACTCCTAATGCCTAAAGGCTAAGACCTAACTCTTCCTCATTTTCCCTATGGTTTTGTTCAGCCATGACGGAACGAGCACCGCTCCAATAAAGAGATATAGATAATACGTGATTATCCGCCAGAATATTGCTAAGATTAGCGCCATTCCAGCCGTGCCTATTATATCACCATAATATTCTGAAAAGAGCCATTCGCTGAGACCTGGCCCGCCC
>DAWBVG010000539.1:0-2150 GCA_052279865.1 Muribaculaceae bacterium | reverse complement strand
GATTGACACCGACAATTCGTCGATAGTTCTTGAAGCCAACAAAGGTAAAAAACTTCGTCATCTCTATTATGGCGGAAAACTTACCGATACTGACGCGTCAAACCTGCGCCCGGCAATCGGTAAGATCTACACCGCTTATCCCGATTACGGAATGATCACAATTCCGGAAACTGCCCTCGCCATGGTTCACAGCGATGGCAACATGACCCTTGATCTGGTTGTGGATGACGTAACATCTCGAAAAGAGAATGGTGCCGACATTACCACCATCACCCTCAAGGATACCTACTATCCCATCCTCGTAAAGATAAATTACAAAACCTGGAAGGGAGAGAACGTGATGGAGACATGGACCGAAATCACAAATAACGAAAAAGCACCTGTGACACTCACACGTTTTGCATCTGGTTATCTTCCTATCCGCAGCGGTGATGTCTGGTTGTCTTCACTCCATGGCAACTGGGGAAATGAGACTCGTCTCACTCAGGAACCACTCACACGCGGCATGAAAGTGATAAAGAGCCATGAAGGAGTGCGTAATTCCCGTTACGACCATTCAGAGGTTATGTTCTCACTTGATGGAAAGCCCGATGAGAATTCCGGTAGAGTGATTGGCGCGGCTTTATGCTATGGCGGCAATTACAAACTTCGAATCGATACTGATGAAACCGACAGTCATCATTTCTTCGCAGGTATCAACGAAGAGGATTCAAGCTATAAACTTGGGAAAGGTGAAACATTCACCACGCCCGCACTTGCATTGACATGGAGCGACGAAGGACTCGGCGGAGCAAGCCGTAATTTCCACAAATGGGGAAGAAACCACCGCCTCGCCCACGGCAACACACCTCGCAAGGTTCTTCTTAATTCCTGGGAGGGCGTTTATTTCGATATCAACGAAGAGGGAATGGCAAATATGATGAAGAATATTGCCCAGATGGGCGGAGAACTCTTCGTCATGGACGATGGATGGTTTGGAGTGAAATATCCACGTAATAATGACACCCGCGGACTCGGCGACTGGACAGTGGATGCCAAGAAGCTTCCAGGTGGAATAAAGGGATTGATCAACGAAGCGAAAAAGAATAATATCAAATTCGGAATATGGATTGAACCGGAAATGGTCAATTCCACAAGCGAACTCTTCGAAAAACATCCTGAATATATCATCAAACCAACTCACAGAGATCCCAAATACGGCAGAGGCAAGACTCAGCTCAATCTTGACATGTCGAATCCCAAAGTGCAGGATATTGTCTTCAACATTGTCGACACACTGCTCACTCAATATCCGGAGATTGATTATATAAAATGGGATGCCAATATGGATGTCGAGAATCATGGTTCTCAATATCTCCCCGCCGGCAATCAAAGCCACCTCTACATTGATTATCAGAAGGGACTGGAGAAAACTCTCGACCGGATACGCGCCAAGTATCCTGATGTCACAATCCAGGCCTGCGCTTCGGGAGGTGGTCGCGTAAACTATGGAATCCTTCCCTGGTTTGATGAATTCTGGACTTCAGATAATACTGATGCCCTTCAGCGCGTGTATATGCAATGGGGAACCTCCTACTTCTTCCCTGCAATAGCCATGGCTTCTCATATCAGCGCCTCTCCCAACCATCAGACCAAACGCCGCATTCCCATCAAATATCGCACAGACGTGGCTATGAGCGGACGACTTGGAATGGAAATCCAACCGGATGACATGACTGACGAAGAGAAAGCTCAGACCAAGAAAGCTATTTCTGAATATAAAGAGATTCGGGATGTTGTGCAGTTCGGAGATCTGTATCGTCTTCTCTCCCCCTATGATGAGAAAGGAGCTGCTTCTCTGATGTATGTTACACCCGAAAAAGACAAGGCTGTATTCTATTGGTGGAAAACACGCGCATTCCGCAATGAGATTCTACCACGTGTGACGATGAAAGGTCTCGATCCCAATAAGAATTATACCATACGTGAGCTTAACCGTATCGACACCAAGCCCCTCTCATTCGAAGGTAAAACATATTCGGGTAAATTCCTGATGGATAATGGTCTTGAGATTCCGGTAAACCACAAACTTGCCAAACAAAACGAGACCGACTGGTCAAGCCGCGTACTCCTTTTGGAAGTTAATAATTAATGGTTAATGGTTAATAATT
>DAWBVG010000538.1:0-4755 GCA_052279865.1 Muribaculaceae bacterium | reverse complement strand
TTTCATCATATCATCTACATTTACATTTTTCGAACCCGACATGTAACCTGTAACAACTCTGATATTTATGAAACTTTTTAGAAAATCATTAAGCTTTTGCGTTGGCATTCTTGCATTCGCTACGATTCCCGCACTTGCCAACCAGACATTGAGTCTGAGCACTGATCAGACTCTTGCCGGATTCACCGACACAGACGTGACGGTTTCCGGCAAAGCGGAAGTACATCTCACTTCCAGAACCCCTATCTCCAACTCAACCGTGAATCTCGTCGGCAATGACGCATGGCTTTATCTTGATGATGTGAAACCATCTGTGGTTATCTCGAATTACCTCAAGGATATTAAAGTTGACGGCACCACAGCAGACCACAAAACAAATGTGCGTATAGCCCAATATCGTGGCGGCTGCGTAATTATACCTCACGGGCTCGACACTTACAGCAAAGCTATAACCGTCTACACAAATACCAACTGCGAGGGGAAATCCAAAGATCTTGCAGTGGAGGCATATCATAAAGACCTTGGAGAATTTGACAATAATATCCGATCATTCGTGCTGCGCAAAGGATTTCAAGCCACACTTGCCAACAATCCTGACGGCACGGGTCACAGCCGCGTATACATTGCCGACACGGAAGACCTCGTGATCAACGAGCTTCCCGAAGGATTCGTAACCAAAGACGGTTCCGACAAATCCTTCGTTTCCTTCATCCGTGTCTGCAAGCATCAATGGGTATCGAAAAAAGGATGGTGTGGCTGGAACCAGAATGTTCTGACATTCACAAATGCCACTCACTCTTATGCATGGAGTGCGGACTATCCGGGTGACGACAATACCATCGACCGTGAATTTGCGCCACAGCGTCATCATCGTGGCTGGCCAAGCTTCTCGCAATGCCAGAATGTCTTCAATGTGTCTCACCTGCTCGGAGATAATGAGCCGGATAATAAAAACGACCCCAAGGAGCAGCCCTCAGAGCCTATTCAGATTATCCGCGAATGGAAGGAATTTCTCAAATCCGGTCTCCGTGTAGGTTCTCCGGCACCTACCGGAATCTGGGGAGGATGGCTCGACGGATTCTTCAATCTTGCCGATTCGCTCAATTATCGTGTGGACTACGTGGTGTATCATCAGTATGAGGCTACCACCGATTTCAAATCGCGCATTGACAGGGCTGTAAGCGTCTCGAAAGGGCGACCGGTATGGGTGACGGAATGGAACAACGGAGCCAACTGGACCAACGAATCATGGCCCGATGCAAAAGGTCCCAGACGCGATGCCAATTCAAACATCATGTATTTCAAAAAGGCTACCGACGGCGATGGTAAAGAAGTCGAGATCAGAACCACAGCCGATGACCCGGAGGCTTACACCAAGGAGGTAAACAGACCACTTACGGAAAAAAATGCCGCCAAACAACTCGAATACATGAAAGCCGCGCTTGCCAATCAGGATGCGCTCGACAAACTTGAACGTCTGCATTTCTACAATGCCGTGCAGGATGCCCGCGCAGTGGAGATTGACGGCGAACTAACTCCTGCCGGTAAATATTTCGCGGAATATAATCAGAAACTCGCATACACGAAGAAATCTGAATTTGCCCATATATGGAAAATCGCGCCTCCTCTCCCCTCGCTCGAATATTCAGCAGATTATAAGACCGCACGCCTCACATGGTATGACCATAACGGAGAGACCGGTAAAAATTATATCGTGGAGAAACGTGAGGACGGAGGCGACTGGAAACCATGTGGCACTCTCGAATTAGGGAAGGACTACAATCCCGGAGAGACCGTGGTTTTTGAAGAAAGAATAAACATGACGCAAAAACGCGAATATCGCATCAAAGCTACCTCTTATAAAGGCACAGCATCAATATATTCGAGAATCAACACCATTACGCGCGACAACGCAGTTTCCGCACCGGAAGTTACCGCTACTGCAGAAGACCAGACTACCGTGAAACTGACTTGGGGCGCAATAGAGGGTGCCAGAGGATATATGGTGGAACGCCGCGATGCGGATGATGCTGAATTCAAAACAGTAATAGCCTCTACCGACAAGACCACCTATTCCAATTCCGGACTCGATAAGGGACATGACTACTGGTATCGCGTGAGTGTGCTCAGCAATGCAGACGAGACTCCGGTATCGGAAATAGTGAAAGTGCACACTCCTGTTCTCACCGAAGCACCGGAGGCGGTGTATGACCTTTTTGCCGCTCCGGGCGACGGGAAAGTAACATTGACATGGACCAAAACATGGCAGTCGACATGGACGGTCCAGAGAGCCGCAGATATCAATGGTCCTTACGAAAATCTTAGAGCAGGGGTTTCTGCCGTAAAATATGAAGACAATGCAGTAGTGAACGGCACAACCTATTATTATCGTCTCATTCCCAAACGTCTCAGCAAGGAGGGCGAGCCTTCTGCTCCGGTAAAAGCGACACCGGCGGCGGGCAACTATTTCTATGTTCCTTTTGCCGAGGGCAAGGGATTGTCGGCAAAAGATTATTACGGTGGCAACAACGGCACACTTGCTGAAGCTTCATGGACTACAGATCGCAAGGGAAATGAGAAAGGGGCCGTTAAACTTCTCTCTTCCGCCAAAGGTTACGTATCTTTCCCTACCGGACTGCTACAGAATCTTTCAGATTTCACCATTTCGTTATGGTTCAAACGTTCGGGCGACAATGTAGGACGTATTTTCGATTTCGGGTCGGGTCACGACACTCAGATGCTTCTTGATTATGGATATAACAACAAAAGCGGTTTCCGATACAAACTGCGTGTAGGTTCCAAAAACAGCAATATGGATGCTGCCTACAATCTTGAAAAAGACAGGTGGTATAACATTGCCCTCAGTCAGGAAGCGGGTACATTGACAATATACGTTGACGGAGAAGCACTGACTTCTTTCAAGAACCAGCCCAACCCTTCGGAAATGGGCAGAACCACGCAAAACTGGCTTGGACGCTCGCAATGGTATGACAATGGTGATCCATCTCCCGATTACTGTTATGACGATCTTTATATCTTCAATCGCGCAATGAGCCAGGAAGAGATCCGAAAACTGATGCAGGCAGATGATTCTTCCGATGTTGAGGAGATCTTTGATTCTGCTCCGGTCAAAACAATCTATTATGGAATAGATGGGATCAGGCTGGAGAATCCATCAAAAGGATCACTCGTAATCGAACAGAAACTCATGAGCAACGGCACCGTCAAGACTTCAAAACGCATAATCCGTTAACACCTCCCTTACACAAAAGCAGCCGCGCATCGAAGATGCACGGCTGTTTTTGTGTGGATATAATTTGCGTATTTACAATCTCAAGTTGGAACAATATTTATCACTTTATTATCCAAGAGTCGAGAGTGCGGGTTATAGAGGAAATATTAACACCAACCTTGACTATAGATTTGCCAGACGAGCGGAAAGGAAGATCATATTGTTTGTCTTCTATCTGCCTGAGGGCAATTTCCGGAGATTGATCCAGTTTGAATTCAATTACGTATATGGCATTGGGTCCGTTCAAGACCATATCTATACGTCCGTCTGATGTTGCATGTTCCACCTCAACATCAAGCCCAACCAAACGAGAGACAATGTAGACGAGGTCTTGATAGTGAATTTCTGTATTGGGATTGGTGCGGTAAGAATTTCCAGCCATGAACGACTGCATCAGTTTCAAAAAGCCATCAATATCACCGTCCCTTATTGCTCCGCGTAATTTATCCGCCCAACTGTCACGCTTTCTATCAGACATCCCCATCCAGTTTTTCAGAATACCATCAAAGAAAGATTCTCGAACTTCTTGATTGGGATATCCAAGAATATAACGCGGTCCATTATCTGTCTGAACGTAATCCTTAATAGTCAAGTATCCGGTATAGTAGAATAATACCTCAAGCTCTTCGCCTAAAACATCTCCTACTTCCAGAGTGCGGGGAGAGACACTTACGTCTTCCAGATCAGTGAGGGGATATTCCCAATTCTTCAATTTCTCAAACAGGTGTGTCGGAGTGCCGCTCTGATACCAATAACTTCCCATATAGCTGTCTGCCAAGGCATTCAAAAGGCTATACGGGTTGTACACATCTTTCAAATCTCTTGCGAAGTGATAGCCGTCATAATGCCTTTTCAATTCCAGGATGGACTGATCGCGACTCCAACCATTGATATCTCCCATTTCCATTATTCCCTCCTGAAAATTGTATACCAATTCATCGGTCGTAATGCCGCAAATAGCAGAATACTCCGGATTCATGGAAATGTCGCGGATATTGTTGAGACCACTGAATACATTGACCTGACCTAATTTACCGACCCCCGTCAAGAAAACAAATTTAAGATATTGGGAGCAACTCTTCATCATACCATAGAAACCCCGAAGAATATCGCGAAAATCTTTTTCAAGTTTCTCATCTTCCTGAGCATCTATTATCGGCTTATCATATTCGTCAATAAGCACAACCACGCCTAATCCGGTTTTATGAAAAGCAGACTTTATGATTTCTTTGAAACGAATATCTATATATTCTGATTTTTCAGCACAACCATATTCTGCTTCCCATTTATCCAGATAGGCATTCAATATCGCATACAGGCTCTCATCATCCTTGTAATTCATCCCGTTTAGATCCAGATGCAGCACGGCATGGCGTTTCCATTCTCCGGGATCCAGACGGTCAATGGCGAGACCGGCGAACAATTCCCGGTTGCCACAGAAATATTCCTCCATGGTAGAAACG
>DAWBVG010000537.1:0-5365 GCA_052279865.1 Muribaculaceae bacterium | reverse complement strand
GCTGCTGTTGCTTGCAACTGCAGCACAAACAAATGATAAGTTCCTCTTTCTTGTCGCGAGGCTGCAGTTGCAAGCAACAGCAGCTACGACTTGACGCTCACATTAGAGTCATACCAATTCTTCCTTTTTACCTGTTCCCTTTTACTTTTTACCTTATCGAACCCAGTTCGATAAATGCAGATTTATTGGTATTAATTTGGAACATGAAACTGAACACCGTACTTTAACGCCAACCCATAAACATCTTCACAACTTCCGGGTCATGATGATCAAAGAAGAGACTCTTGCCGGTGTCGAGTTTGGCGATTTCAGCCATATCCTCATCACTGAGAGTAAAATCAAGAATGTCAAGATTCTGCTCCATACGCTCAACATGCACTGACTTCGGTATGATGATCACACCTCTTTGTGTGAGCCAGCGCAGGGCAACCTGAGCCACAGATTTACCATATTTCTGTCCTATGGCTGCAAGAACAGGATTGGAGAAAAAGTTGTTGCGACCTTCAGCAAGCGGACCCCACGACATAATCTGACAACCTACCTCTTCCATATATTTCTGAGCTTCAATCTGCTGATCGAACACATGGGTTTCAACTTGATTAACCATTGGTGGTATCTCAACGTTATCAGCAAGATCGATTAGATGATCAGGATAGAAATTGCTGACCCCGATTGCTCGGACTTTACCATCCTTGTAAGCCTCTTCAAGAGCGCGATAAGCACCATAACGATCGCAGAATGGCTGGTGAAGCAACATCAAGTCGATATATTCAGTACCCAGTTTACGCAGACTTTCGTCAATCGATGCTTTTGCCTTTTCATATCCATAGTCGGAAATCCACACCTTCGATACGATGAAGAGTTCTTTACGGGGAATACCACTTTTGGCGATAGCCGCCCCTACCCCCTCTTCGTTATGATACACCTGAGCCGTGTCAATCATGCGATAACCCACTCTGAGAGCATCGCTCACGCATCGTTCACACTCAGCAGGATCAACCTGATAGACCCCATAGCCAATTATAGGCATTTCAACGCCATTTCTCAGTTTTATTGTTTCCATTATGTTTTCAATATTATGTGTTGAAGCATTTCTCTATCCTATATTAACAGACCAATCCCCTGTTCGTTGATATTTCCGCTTTGATAGATATTATCCTATCCAGCTCTTTGCCATCACATCTCCTTTTATTTTGCAAAGATAACGTCTTATTTCAACAAAATCAATTCACAAATAGCGTCAAAACTTTCACAATTTACTTTTTACTTCTTACCTTTAACCTAAAATAGTACGACAATACATTGATTTACGGAAATTTTGCTAAATTTGTGGATAGAAACATGTTTTGATTTTCTATGAGTGTACATGTAAAAATATTTATAATCTGCAGTGTGTTATGGATATGTGCCATGGGATGCGCACGAGAGGTTGTGTATAAAGATCCTTCAACCTACAAACGAATAATAGATGACAGCAGTCTGTTTCTTTATTTTAATGAAAAATGGATTCCATCTGTACAGACACAATATCTTGATCTGAATACTATCGAGACAATAAGAATTAAAAAGGACGAATATGGAAATAAGGCAGCATTTGTCTACATTCCCCAGCAAGAGTATGATTCATTGATATCTTTTACGGAAAAATACACTAAAGACATTTGGATTGATAATGATCCTCAATGTTCTTTTCCCGGAGGTACGGTAGAAATGTTGAGATGGATAAAGAAAAATATACGAATCCCCAAAAACTTTTCCGGCAAGAGACGGATAATAATGTCATTCAGTATTCAGCCAAACGGAAAAATCGAAGATATAAAAGTCTTGAAAGGTATAGATAACCCTTATGTTGAAAAAGAGGCTATCCGGCTGATTAAATCAATGCCGAGATGGGAGGTAAAGTATTGTACTCCGAAAAGACATCCGGTAAGATATAATTTACCTATCACATTTGAGAGTCCTAAAAAGATACAGAGGTAGCTTACTATGCCGACAGAGGCGCAATATTTGAGCCGACATCCGCAACGTACTTTAGTAAGGGAAAGAAGATGAGATAATTTTGCGACAACCTTCGAAGATACAATGTTCATATCCCTCAGCTCAGTGACTTAGCTGATACGATACGTCTTCGGCTGGCTTGGCGACTTCGCACGAGCGAAGCGACTTTCCAATGATTCGACTCAAACTCAGCCCCTTCGCGTCTTAGCGTCCATATAATTGATTTCCCCCAGATGGTCGAGGCGTGCCAATTCCCACCTTTTACCTCTTACTTCTCACCTTTAACCTTAAATTAATTACCATCTTAAATTAGTCTGATTTCGTATGACATATTGTTCATACGCTGATTTGTTAGTAACTTTGTAAAATAAAGCGTAATAGAATTCTTTCAACAAACAATCAAACGATGAAACTGAGTTATACAACCCGAAACACTATATCTGCTATCCTTATTTTGTTACTGATGTCAGGAGTGTTTGGAGCTGTGATTGCTTTATGCAATCAATATCTACGCAACCATGATCACCTCACCCCATTGAATAAATCCATTCTCATTGCTGTTTTAGCGATTGGTTATTTTTTAATCTATCGATGGTTCACCAGCAGGTTGAATAAAATTCACAGTAGCAAGAATTTGTAAGCACAATGAATGTAAAATACCCTTTTAAGTATGACTCGCAAATTAGTTAAGGCATATTTTTAGCGGATTTTTGAGGAATTTAAGAGGGTGAAAGAAGGAGCAATGCGGGCATTGTGACTGACTAAACTCGCTTAAATCACCGGAAAGACGCAAAAAGATGCGTTGACTAATCAATAACATTAAATAATTTCAATGTCATACTTTAATATAACAGATTTACATACAACACCATTAGGGGCTGAACGCATCAGACGGAATTTGAAATTACCTGAATCTGTTGACGCTGTGGAGATCTGTCGCAATTTCATCCTTGATCCCTCCGCTGAGTTTGAACGTAGAGGTAAAAACTGGTATGTAACAACCGGAGATGTAATAATCACGATCAATGCTAATAGCACCACCATAATCACAGCCCATAATATCTAAAAGCCCATCACATATCAAGACAATGTAACAACATCATTTCGAGACATCTATCATATATAACTTGTGTTCCTTCAGCCAATGGCCATCTGCCAATGCAGGATGCATAAATGTTCCCTGATATGTCATGCCAATGCGTTTCATAACATTCTCTGAAGGAATATTGGGAACAGCAGTGAAAGAATACAACTTATCACTTAAACTTTTTTCGCGTGCAAAATTTATACACGCCATTGCAGCTTCAGTCGCATATCCATTATGCCAGAATTTATCTGAGATGCGCCATCCTATTTCCCAATTTGGCGAAAACGGCACATCAAAAGTAAAGCGATGGAAGCCAACATAGCCTATAAATTCTCCGGTAGCCTTTATTTCAACTGCATACAATCCGAAGCCCGTTTCTTCAAATTCCGTATTGATGCGATCCACAAAGGCATTGGATTCCTCTACCGACAATTTTACCGGAAAATATTTCATAACGTCATCATTGCAGTTCATTTTAGCAAATGGCGCCCTATCTGCTGCTTTCCATGAACGCAGAATCAATCTTTCGGTTTCAATATATATGATTTCCATACTGCAAAATTAAGAAAGTGTTTGAATTTAACACGAATTAAAAGTAAATACTTTTTGAACTGAAATATGAGAAAGAAAGAGGAATCGCCCATAGGATTGAAATATCAAAATCTACTAACATGGATGCGGCTATTGACGTCGATTTCTTTCTGGCGAGGAAGGAAAGCTCCTTGTGACGGATAACCAACTGTCAAAAGACATGTCATTTCGTATCCGTCAGGAGCATTGACCAATGCCTTGATTTCATCGGCTTCGCTGGCTACCGGAATATGGAATACACATCCTAACCCTTCGGCAGTCGCGGCAAGGAGCATATTCTCGATTGCGCACCATGCCGAAGCAAAATAGTTTAGCGAACTTTGTTCAGTTGGCTTTAACAGCTGTGTTGTGAGCTGACGGAAAAACGGTATTATTAGCAGTCCGCTCTGCATGAGCATCTTCTGCTGTTTAGGAAGAGCATCGGCAAACATTGCCATTTTATCTGCATCGCCCGACTCATCTACTTCCGAAACAAGCGACTCAAAAGCAGCCATGTTCTTTGCCAAAGGTGCTATGACCTTGGCTATGTTCTTTTGTCCACGTATGATAACAAACTCCAATTGACGAAGATGATCGTTTGTTGGAGCCTTGAATGCAGCATTGATTATTCTGCGGAGTATTTCATCACTTACTTCTTTGTCGGAGTAGTCACGGTATGTGCGGCGTTTTTCTAATACTTTATCAAATTCCATTTTTATTATAGTTTTGTTTGCCGTTAATTCATAATGCAAAATTACAACCACATTTTGTTTGAAATTTGTGCAATTGTTTCAAATGTTTGTCGTATATTTGCATTTGATGAAAGATGCAGTAATACCATACACATTGCCGGAGGTAAAAGATCATTCATTCTTTTTTATCTCCCAGCACATAACTCCGGAACTTGAAGCCAAGATGCATCGCCATGAGGCATGGGAATTATATTATGTGACTTTTGGAAAAGGAATCCGCATGACAGGCGACACGTTGACGCCTTTCTCGGAGGGAGATGTCGTGCTTATTCCTCCCTCAATGCCACATTATTGGAAGTATAAACCTGAATCTGTTGATAGGAATGGAGAAATAACTTACTTAATGGTGGCATTCAGTACCGAACTAATTGACAAGTGTATAACGACATTCCCAGAGGTCAGAAATAGATTGTACGGACGGCTCCTTCCGACAGAAGCATTAAAATACGATATTGACAGTGCAATTGAAATCAGGAACGCTTTGAAACGTATGATACATCTTGAAGATATAGGTCGGTTAGGTGAGATGATACGTCTTTTGCCAGTGATATTCACGACAAAAGACCACACCCTGATTGGCAAACCGGTCAGGATAGAGCGCGACATCAGGCGTATGCAACAGGTTGTGGAATACGTTATGGCGCATTACGTGCACAATATCACCCTTGATGATATAGCTACGCATATAGGAATGAACCGCTCAGCTTTTTGCATATTTTTCAAACGCAATAAAGGAATGACATTCTCGCAATTCGTGACACAATATCGCCTTAAGACTGCCTGCGAGCTACTAAAAAAATCACAGAAACAAGTCTCCGAGATATGTTTTGCAGTAGGATTCAATGATCTCCCGCATTTTATCCGTGTATTTACATCCACATACGGCGTCTCGCCGACTAAATACCGTAGGAGACTTAATAGATATGGTGAATTATGAAGGGTGGATATAAACTGGATT
>DAWBVG010000536.1:0-4776 GCA_052279865.1 Muribaculaceae bacterium | reverse complement strand
TATACCTACATTCGTTGAACTCCTATCCGGCAGCGACGCTGTGGTGCGAAGCGAACCGGTGAAAAACAACACCGTCACTTTCCGCTATCTCGCCCCGGGGAAATATTATGCGAGAATCATTGAGGATTTCAACGGTAACGGCGAGTATGACACAGGCAATTACGACCTCCAGCTTCAGCCGGATCTTGCATATTATTATCCCAAGGTCATCAACATTAAGAAAAACTGGGATAAGGATGAGCAGTGGGACGTCTTTGCCGTGGCCATTGATCAGATGAAGCCGAACGCCATAAAGAAGAACAAACCGGCTCAAGACAAGCGCAAACGCGACAATAATGAGGAATATGTGGAGGAGGAAGAAGAAATCTTCGATCCTACCGCCAACCCCTTCGATCCCAACCGCAACACACGCCGCAAGACGGGAGCGTATTAGGTATTAGGCTTTAGGCTTTAGGCTTTAGAACTATATACAAAAAAGACCGGATTTGAAATCCGGTCTTTTTCTTTATTTGCTTTTTTGCTTTAACTTTTAAGCATCAAATCTAAAGCCTAAAATCTAAAGCCTAATACCTCCCTTATTCCTTGCATTTAGCTGCGATGAACTGGCGGTTCATGCGGCCGATGTTGGCAAGCTTAATGTTTTTCGGGCACTCGGCTGAGCAGGCACCGGTGTTGGTGCAGTTACCGAAACCGAGCTCATCCATCTTGGCTACCATTGCGCGCACACGACGGTCTTTCTCAACCTCTCCCTGGGGAAGATATGAGAGCTGGTTGATCTTCGCGGAAACGAAGAGCATTGCAGAACCATTCTTGCAGGCTGCCACGCAGGCACCGCAACCGATACAGCTTGCTGAGTCCATAGCCTCGTCTGCTTTGATTTTGGAGATGGGAAGCGCATTGGCATCCTGTGCACCACCACAGTTGAAGCTAACGTAGCCACCAGCCTGCTGGATCTTGTCGAATGCATTGCGGTCTACCATAAGGTCTTTGATCACAGGGAACGCAGCAGAACGCCAGGGCTCTACAGTGATTGTCTCGCCATTGGCAAAACGACGCATATAGAGCTGGCAGGTAGTTGCGCCTGTAGCAGGACCATGAGGATGACCGTTAACATAAAGCGAGCACATACCGCAGATACCCTCGCGGCAGTCGTGGTCGAACACGATAGGCTCCTCACCTTTCTCGATAAGGCTCTCGTTCAAGATATCGAGAGTCTCGAGGAAAGATGTGTCGGGCGTTGTTTCCACATCACTGTAAGTCACAAATGCGCCCTTCTCCTTAGGACCGGCCTGACGCCAGACCTTAAGGTTGACTTTCATTATATTTTCTTCCATTGTTTGAATTCTGTTTTTTGGCGGGATCGCTCAGCCGAAACTGAATCTCCCGCAGGGATTTTTATGACTTATAGTTACGTGTCTGGACTTTGATTGCCTCGTAATGAAGCGGCTCCTTGATAAGCTCGGGCGCTTTGTCGTCGCTGCCTTCATATTCCCAGCAAGAAACATAGAAGTAATCCTTGTCATCGCGAAGAGCCTCACCCTCGGGAGTCTGATACTCGGTGCGGAAATGGCCACCGCAGCTTTCGTTGCGGTTGAGAGCGTCATATGCCACGAGCTCACCCATTGTGATGAAGTCGTTGAGACGGAATGCCTTGTCAAGCTCAACGTTCATGCCCTCGCCTACTGTGCCGGGGATGAAGAGGTCTGAGTTGAAAGTCTTGCGGATTTCCTTAAGTTTCTCAAGAGCGAGCTGGAGACCTTCTTTGTCGCGAGCCATACCCACATACTCCCACATGATGTGACCGAGTTCCTTGTGGATAGAATCTACAGAACGTGTTCCCTTGATGTTCATCAGTTGCTGCTCAGCGTCCTCACATTTCTTCTGAGCTGCCTCAAATTCAGGAGTATCTGTCTTGAAATGAGGAACAGTAATCTGGTCGCTGAGATAGTTCTGGATAGTATAGGGAAGCACGAAGTATCCGTCGGCAAGACCCTGCATAAGTGCGGATGCGCCGAGACGGTTAGCACCGTGATCAGAGAAGTTACACTCACCGATAGCGAAGAGACCCTTAACAGAAGTCTGGAGCTCATAGTCAACCCATATACCACCCATTGTGTAGTGGATAGCGGGGAAGATCATCATCGGATTGTAATAGTTCACGCCATTCTCTTCGCGGGCAAATTCACCGGGATTGACATCGGTGATCTCCTCGTACATGTCGAAGAGGTTGCCATAGCGCTGACGCACAACGTCGATGCCGAGACGGTTGATAGCCTCTGAGAAGTCAAGGAACACGGCAAGACCGGTATTGTTGACACCGAAACCGGCATCGCAACGCTCCTTGGCAGCACGTGAAGCTACGTCGCGGGGAACGAGGTTACCGAATGCGGGATAGCGGCGCTCCAGATAGTAGTCACGATCTTCCTCTGGGATATCGCTACCCTTGATCTGACCTTTCTGAAGCTTCACTGCATCCTCAAGTTTCTTGGGCACCCAGATACGGCCGTCGTTACGGAGAGACTCAGACATAAGGGTAAGCTTAGACTGTTTGTCACCGTGAACGGGGATACATGTGGGGTGAATCTGAACGAACGCGGGGTTTGCGAAGTATGCACCTTTACGGTAGCAAGCCATAGCTGCAGAGCAGTTGCAACCCATAGCGTTTGTAGAAAGGAAGTATGCATTGCCGTAACCGCCGGTTGCGATAACTACTGCGTGAGCTGCAAAACGCTCGAACTTACCTGTAACAAGGTTCTTGGCGATGATACCGCGTGCGCGTTCAACACCGTCCTTATCCTTGATGAGCACGAGCTCGTGCATCTCATAGCGGTTGTAGCTCTTAACCTTGCCAAGCTGAATCTGACGGTTGAGTGAGCTGTAGGCACCGAGAAGGAGCTGCTGACCTGTCTGACCTTTGGCGTAGAATGTACGGCTAACCTGAGCGCCACCGAAAGAACGGTTGGCGAGAAGACCGCCGTATTCACGTGCGAAAGGCACGCCCTGAGCCACACACTGGTCGATGATATTGTTAGACACCTCGGCAAGACGGTAAACGTTTGCCTCGCGGGCACGGTAGTCGCCACCCTTCACTGTGTCATAGAAAAGACGATAAACGGAGTCACCGTCGTTCTGATAATTCTTGGCTGCGTTGATACCACCCTGAGCTGCGATCGAGTGAGCGCGACGGGGTGAATCCTGAATGCAGAAGTTGAGCACGTTGAAGCCCATCTCTGCGAGAGTAGAGGCAGCTGATGCGCCTGCGAGACCCGTACCGACAACGATAACGTCGAGTTTACGTTTGTTGGCGGGGTTTACGAGTTTCTGATGAGCTTTATAGTTGGTCCATTTTTCAGCGACAGGACCCTCCGGGATCTTGGAATCCGCCGGATTCATTACTCTTACTTTATCTGTTGCTTCCATATCGCTAATTACTGGGGTTGTCCGGGCTGTCCGGGAATTTGTAATTCGGGTTTGTTGTCATCCTGCTCGAGATAATCGAAGAATTTAACAACATTTTCAAGCGACTTGTGCTGCTTGGTCATGTTCTCGAGCTGAGTCTGCATCTGAGGATTGTTCTTCACATACTCTTTGCCCTCGGGAGTGTTGAGCTGCTCAAGCTGCTGAGCCTGCTGCTGCTCCATCTGGCGGAGACCCTGTGAAACCTGGCTGTAGGGAGACATCTGGATCTGCATGCCGAGCTGCGCCATGTCAGGACCGAAGTCATCTTCCATCATAGGCCATACCATATCCTTGTACTGCTCGCGGAGAGCCTCGTTCTTGATATAGTAGTTGTCGTGAGCTCTTACAGAGAACACGATAGCCTGTGCGATAAAGCAAAGCACCACGAGAGATGCCCACCAGCATCCGATTGTTTTCAGGCGGGGAATCCACTTGTTGTTATCCCAACCGATTGACTGGAACATTGACCAGAAACCATGGTTGAAGTGGAACCAGAGGGCGATGAAACCGATGATATACACGATCGGAGTCCAAACCTCTGCAAATGCCATCTGGATGAAGAGCGTGCCGGCTGCGGGAGGAACTGTGCCATGATCGCCACAGATCTCAACGAGCTGCATCTTAGCCCAGAACTGGATAAGGTGAACCACAAGGAACGCGAGGATCACGAGACCCAGCACGAACATGTTTTTAGACGACCATTCCACGCTTTTCGGTCTCTTGGAGATTGCATAACGCACATTACCGCGAGCTTTACGGTTCTGCACGGTCAGCATCATAGCGTAGATGATGTGGACAATGATGAAGAGAGCCAATACTGCAGAAGCTGCCAAAGCATACCAGTTCGCGCCTAAGAATTCGCAAATTGAGTTGTAAGCTGTGGGCCAGCAGATGGCTACTGCGTTCATCAAACAGTGAAAAGTTACGAATAGGACGAGGAATGCACCCGTGAGGGCCATTACGAATTTACGTCCTACAGACGAGTTTGATAACCACATAGCAGTTTTTAATTAATTATTAGATTATTTTTATTAGTTTTCGATCGTCTAAAACAGTCGTGCTCTACCTCCTGCCAAAGATTAAGGCACCAAGGCACGGAGACGGCAGAATAGTTCTTGTTGCAAATTTATGATTATTTCCGCAATCCATAAAATAATTATGGAAAAATTTCTTAAATAATTCGATTTAATGCTGCAAAGATATATTTTTCGGTGATTATGGATTGTAATATCAGAAATTTTATGTAACTTTGCAACTGAAACCATTGGAGTCTGTCTCCACCGGTATTCGGATTGGTCTGGTAGCTCAGCTGGATAG
>DAWBVG010000535.1:0-5862 GCA_052279865.1 Muribaculaceae bacterium | reverse complement strand
TGGGGATAGGAGGGATGGTGAGAAAGAATAAAAAAGGTGATTATGATAAAGAGTAAATTTTTGATTTCTTGCGCTCTTGCTTTGGCGGGGTGTTTTGCATCCAACGCGGAGCCGAAGTATGTGTTCTATTTCATCGGAGATGGAATGGGATTTAATCATGTGCTTAATGCACAGCTGTATCTGACTGATGTGCTTGGCTCGAAGGATACATTGACAATGTATAAAATGCCGGTGATGTCTGCACAAAGAACTCATTCATTCTCTTCGAGGGTAACGGATTCGGCTGCTGCGGGTACGGCACTTGCGACAGGTCACAAGACCCGAAACGGAATGCTTGGTATGGGACCTGACACCGTTGCTGTCAACTCAATTGCGAAAGTGCTCTTCGATCGCGGCTGGGGTGTTGGGCTTGTCACCACCGATGGTATTGACGATGCAACTCCCGGTGCGTTCTATACGCATGTGAAAAACCGTGGCGAACGTATGCAGATAGGAAAGGATCTTGCTGATTCTGGATTCCAGTTTGCAGCGGGTGCCGGTTTGGCAAAAGCTCGTGATAAAAAAGGGAAAAAGACGGAGTTGCTTGATTATTTCGCAAAGCGGGGTGTGGAGGTCTTTTATGGCTCTGAAGGACTTCAAAAAGAGGCAGACCGTATGCTCGTCTTGTCGGCGGATACGGTCAATACATGGAGCATAGGGTATACTATTGATTCAATTCCGGGAGCCATGAAGCTCAAGGATATGACAGATGCCGGTATTCGACAGCTGATGCGTGTGAGTCCCGGAAAGTTCTTTATGATGGTAGAAGGAGGGGGAATAGATCATGCCGGACATTCAAACGATGGCGGCACAATTGTGCGGGAGGTGCTTGATTTCGATCAGTCGCTTCGACGCGCGTATGATTTCTATCTGAAACATCCGGAGGAAACGTTGATAGTTGTAACCGCTGATCATGAGACTGGAGGAATGTCGGCAGGCACTAATGCCACAGGATATTCCATGCGCACTCCACGCATTGCGGCACAAAAGATTTCGAAAGAGGCTTTTTCCGACCATATCAAGTCTTTTGTAGGCGATTCCCGTGAATACAGCTGGCAAGACATGGACGATTTCATGAAAGAAAAATTAGGATGGGGCACTGCATTTCAACCATCTGAAAAGCAGACAGCCGAGCTTGTCGGCATGTTTGAGCAGATGATGTCAGGCAGAGGATTAGCAGATGAAAAGACCCTTTACGCCACATTCGATGGTTTCACGGCGCGGGTATTCGAAATAATGAATCAGGATGCCGGTTTTGGATTCACTTCGCACAGTCATACCGGTGCGACAGTGCCCGTCTTCGCAGTGGGTGTCGGAGCCGAGAAATTCACTTCCCTATCCGATAACACCGACATTCCTCGCCGCATCCTTTCTATCGCACTGGATATGCCGGTAGCGGATGTCCCTCTCTAAGAAACTGTTTAAATTTATTACGAAAAAAATATTATAAAGAATCTTTCGGGAATTTTGAGGTTCTTTTTGGCTGCTTCCGCCAAGTTTCGTCAGTCGAAACCGATAGGTTTCTCCTTTCTCAACCCGCGGAATCACCTCAAAAATAACTCTCAAACTTCCTCGAAAATAAATTTAAACAGTTTCTAAGCCGCTTTAGAGAGAGGCAATTGTTACTTTTTGTGTAGTTTCAATGGAATCTGTCCCCGAGATGTATTCCATTGTGCATTTTATAGGGGTGCTGAGTTCAAGAAGATGCAATATGTCATTTATGCTCTCTCCTCTAAGAGTCATGCAATATCTTGTAGAGGCGATCTTAGGATCGAGAATTTCAAATTTAGTGCCATAGATTTGTTCCAGGCGTTCGCAGATTTCTTCCAAGGTGTCGTCATCAAACATAAGAACACCATTGCGCCATGAACAGTATTTTTCCGTGTCGCAATCTTTCTTGACAGACACATTGCCGTTCTGAAGTTTAAGGTATTCACCCGGAATCATATCATATACTTTTTTACTGTCGGTTATATCAACGTTCACATGTCCGTCAACGAGAGTGACCGATGACAGTTTTCCGTATCCATAGGAGTTGACGTTAAATTCCGTTCCTGTGGCTTTGACATCTAGAGATGGTGTGTGCACGATAAAGGGATGTTTTTTATCGGCGTGTACATCAAAATAAGCTTCCCCTGATAGTTCTACGTTTCGTTCTTCAGCCACAAATTCAGAAGGATATTTCAACGAACTGTTTGCATTAAGCCAGACAATGGAGCCATCAGGAAGTGTCGTCTTCATGGAGCATCCGTAAGCTGTGGAGATTTCTCTGATTGATTCCTGTGGTTTATCCGTTATTGCATATTTATATATTACCAACAAGATAAGCGGCAGAACTATAACGGCTGCCAATCTTGACCATATCCTTATGAACCCTTTTATCCACTTGTTTTTATTTTTCTTAATGCCGGATTTTGTGAGAATAGTCTCTTCAGCCTTTTCAGAATCGGTATCGTTTAATTCAAAAGAGGGATTCAAGGCATGCCATATGTCCTGGAGTTCAAAGAACCGCTTTCTGTTTTCGTCAGATTCTTGTATCCATTGCAACAACGTTGCCATCTCCGCTTCGGTAGCCTCCGAAGCGAAATATTTTGTAATCAAAGTTTCTATGTCTATAAGATTATCGTATGTCATAATTTTTAAGGTTTATTTTAAAGCACATCCTTAAAAGGAATGAGAAGTGGAATCAGATATTTGAAATCGCGAAGATTGTTTCTAAGGAATTTCATTGCCTTGCTGATGCGATCTTCCACCGTTCTGACTGAGATGTCGAGACGATTCGCGATTTCAGGATATTTTAATTTTTCATCTCGGCTTAACAGTAATGTTTCCCTGAGCACCGGATCCATTCGGGAAAGTGTGCTGTCGAATGCCGTGTTAAGCTCGGAATAAAGCATATGCTCCTCGGGAGAGAGTGAAAGTATCGTTTCATGCAATTCTGATTCGTAGCGAGCTTTCACCCTGTTATGTCTAAGTTGGTTCAGACTCATATTCTGAACTTGGGTTATCAGGTATGAGCGAAGAGAGGAATGTATTTGCAGATCCTTACGTTGTTGCCATAACCTTAAGAATATGTTTTGCACAATATCCTCACAGGTAAGTTTGTCGGGAATAAACTGCCCTGCGAATAGAACAAGATTAGGATAATATTGCCGGAATATCCTGACGAAAGCTTCATGACTGTCCAATCGGAGGGCAGCCACAAGGAGTTTCTCATCTTTGTATTCTTCGCTGGTATTCGACATAATTATAAGGGAATCTAAATGGATTTCATTTTGATTCAGCGCGAAGTTATAAAATAAAATGCTATCATACAAGCACTTCAAACAAAAAAATTAAAATTGAAAAATTTTATAAAAAATCAATGTGGGAAAATTGAGGTAAAGTGTCATTTAAATATAGAACATGTTTACACAGAAAACTCACAATAATTTTACCATGAAATGAATAGTGTTAAAATCAATCATGAAAACCAATAACAATAACAACAAATATGGACGAACTAACTAAACGAACTTCCAGCCGGAAGTGGCTTGCAGGCATCAGGTCGGCATTATTTAGCCTTCTAATGTTGTGCATGGTCTTTCCGGCGTTCGCTCGAAGCGGCAACGTCACGATCAACGTTAGCGGGGCACCCCTGCAGACCGTATTGAAAAAAATCGAGCAGCAAACAGACTATCGCTTCTTTTATACAAAAGATGCTGTGGATGTCAATTTGAAAGTTAACCTCAATGTCAAGGATGAACCGCTGACAAGTGTGCTTGACAAGCTTTTCGACAGTCGAAAAATCAGTTATCAGATTGACAAGAAGCAAATCGTATTGACCAAAGTTGCCGGTGTGACAACAAAATCGGGGAAATCACCTGAGAAAAAGAAAGGTGAGATTGTAAAAGTAAGTGGATATGTCTACGATGGCGCTCACGAGCCTCTTATCGGTGTGACGGTGATGGACAAAGTATCTAAAAAAGGAGTGGCAACCGATATCGAAGGTAAGTATGAGATCGAAGTACCGGTAGGTTCAAACCTGAGTTACTCATATGTAGGGTATGATCCTGTCTCAAAGAAAATTTCAGGTGAGGGCTCATTGGATATTATAATGAAGGAAAGTTCCAACGTGCTCAATGAAGTGGTTGTTACCGGATACGGCGCGACAACTCGTAAAAACCTTACAACCTCCATTACCACTGTAAAAACAGAAGGTATTCAGAAAGCGGCGTCAAGCAATGTCAATTCCATGCTTTTAGGTCGCGCTGCAGGTGTTCAGGCAAACGTGAGCAGCCCGCAGCCCGGAGGTGGAATCAACATCTCCATTCGAGGGGGTGGTAATCCTATATATGTAGTTGACGGAGTAGTAATGCCAAATGGTTCATTGGAAGCTGGGACAGGAGATATCGCTCTTCCCGGTTCAATTAACCGTTCCGGTCTTCAGGGCTTGAATCCAAGTGATATTGAATCGATGGAGATATTGAAGGACGCTGCCGCCGCCATATATGGTATAGGTGCTGCAGATGGTGTTATCCTCATCACAACCAAGAAGGGAAAAATGGGTAAGCCGAGCATCACTTATGAAGGAAGCTATTCATGGCAAAAGCCGGAAAAGTATTTTAAGTTGCTTCATGGTGATGAATATATGAATGTTGTCAATGTTTTCTCAAAAGAGAATTATCTTTACAACCATAATCAGTATCCTTACGGCAATACGGCATACGACGGCAAATGGCAGCCATTGTTTTCTCAACAGCAGATTGCAAACGCAATTGACACAGACTGGCGTTCAATGATCCTGCGCACCGGAGCTATTACCAATCACAATCTTGCTATAAATGGGGGCACGGAGTGGGTGAAATATTATCTTGGTCTGAATTATTATAAGGAAGACGCAACTGTCAAGAATTCAGATATGGAGCGTTTCTCACTTCGTACCAATATCCAGACAAAACTTACCAATTTCATGCGATTTACAACAGTGGTCAACCTGAATAAAAACAACTATACAAACTCTACTAATGGAGATGCAGTTGGTAATATGGGAGACCAGTGTGCAGGCTCTTTATATGCAGCCGAGACTTATCCGACTTATTTGCCTGTAATGAATGAGAATGGGGAATATACCCAGTTCAACCGTACACCAAATCCGGTTTCGTCACTTTTAATATCAGATAAGAGTGAGCAGAGTGCATATTATGTGAATTTTGCTTTGGACATAGACATTATAAAGGATATGCTTTCGGTCAGGGGTGTTTACGGTTATAATCATGAAACCTCCAGCCGAGATTCATATATTCCGTCAAATGTTTATTTTTCTTTGCAAAAGAAATCTCGTGGCAATATCGAAAGTTCCAGTCGTTCAAACGGCACACTTGAGGCTTTCGTCAATTTTCAAAAGAGGTTTGGAGAAATCGTTGATTTTTCGGCAATGGTAGGTATGGGTCTTTACAGATCACATGGTAAAGGTCAATATATATCATATGAGAACGCCATAGACAAACTGAACAGCGAAAGCGTTCAGAAGGCTGACGGACCCTTCTTCCCCGGTTCATATAAATATGGAGATGAAAAACGCTCGCAATTCGGGCGTGTTACAGGAGATTTCCTCAACCGCTATGTGATTCAAGCTTCAATCCGTCGTGATGGTACAGATAAATTCTTTCCTGGAAAGAAATACTCATGGTTCCCATCCGTGTCGCTTGCCTGGAAGATACAGAACGAAGCGTTTATGCGTGATATCACATGGATAAACATGCTCAAGCTTCGTGCATCATATGGAGAAACCGGTTCAGACAACCTTGGCTCTACGCTCTATGGCTGTCTCTTATACACATC
>DAWBVG010000534.1:0-8281 GCA_052279865.1 Muribaculaceae bacterium | reverse complement strand
GCCCCGATAATCATCGCGGACAACAAAACAGTGAACTTCTCCGCTACTGTCAGTTTGGCATATTCGACCTCAAGCTTAACCCAGTCTCTCCCCTGAGCCAATATATCCTTCAATTCATCTGTCAGTTTTTCTTTCATACAATCGGATAGTTTATTGCTCCCTGCAATCATTCAAATTGCATGGGCGTGTAGATATAGAACGTGTGGACACCCTCGGGAATTGCCCGGCTCGGATGCCCACACGATTTGCCTTGATCTTTACTCCTCAGCTCCGGCAAGCTCTGCCACGAGGGCGTCCACTTCCTGATCACTGATCTTGATTCCTTTTCTCTTAAGGAGATCGCATATTCTGGTTCTTACGTCAGATCCTTTTTCAGGAGCGAAAAGAAGGGCTGCACCGCAACCCACGATTGCGCCTCCAACGAAGGCTGAGATTAATGTGAGTGCTCTCATAAATATATTATTTTAAGCTGATTCCTAAATGTTTAAATATGTTTCTCGATTTGATCTTCAATCTCGTCTACGAGCTCTTCCATCTTATCTTTCTTAAGAGTGATGCCTTTTTCCTTAAGAAGCTTTGCGATGCGGCTACGTGTATCCTCTCCTTTTTCAGGAGCAACAAGAAGACCTACGGCAGCACCTGCAACAGCACCACCCAACACTGCTAAAATTACATGTAATGGTTTCATAATCTTATGTTTAAATTATTATTATTTCAATTTATTTAAGATTCTTTCAATCTTAAATTCTCCATTCAATTATATTAACAACTGAAATGGACTTTCGGATTAATCCGGAATGAATTTTTATTTTTGTGCCATGGGAGTCATACCTGTTGCAGCGGCATATGCCATCATTCCCTGCTCTGAAAGATCCACAAGCATGAAATCGCCATCAGGTTTTACCATCTTGACATGACTGTCATCAACAAACGTCATAAAGGGCACAAGTTCTCCCTCGGCATTCTCAAAAGCCCAGGTTTGCGAATCTTCAATAAACTCAAGACGAGTTTTCTCTCCGGTAGAGGCAAGAGTAACAGTGTATCCTTTGCCGTCACAATCGATAAGATATCTGCCGTGATCAGTATCAACAGCTTTCGTGGATGCCGTCATAGGGTTTGTGCCGCTCCAGAACTCAATCGAGTTGATTACCAAAAGATCTGCAATGCTGGTGACTTCGTATACCGGGAGAATCCAGAACGCAAAAAATACAAGCTCATTCACAAACTTGCTGCCTACCTGTTTATTCCACGACAGAACTTTGTTGGTCATTGCAAACGAACCTATGCAAGAGGTAAATGTCATTGATGTTCCCGCAAGCAGGATTGCTGCCACTGCTATTTTATATTTCTTCATTTTCAGTTTAATTATTTGTCTATATTTGTCGTTTATAGCGAATCGTAAGAATATTCCGTCTTAGAAACTGCTTAAATATATTTTCGTAATAAATTTAAACCGTTCCTTACGAATGATGCTGTAAATTTAATAATATTTTTCAGTATTTCATACTTTTCAATAAAGAAAAGGATTTTTACTCCAAAAGTGAAACATACCTGAGCCTAATATCCATTATCTCGAAAACAAGGGAAACATCAAGAGTGATAATGTAATTAAAAGGCTTAATATTAATTTATTATAAATTTGAGTAAATTCCGGTATTTTCCGAGAAATGCTCTTTTAAGTGTCATTTTTCCAAAGTGAGATGGATTAAGAATTAATTTTGTAAGTTTGCCGTATTGACAGATATGGTGTTATGGCTGGATAACAGCCGCCGAAATCCACAGGATTAACACCGACAAGATTGCCGACGATCTTACGGAAATCCTTCGTGCCATGCCGTCATGGTCATGAAAACCGTGATTTCTCGTTGTTGCCGGCGCCGGTGCCACGGTAGCGGTCACGGGTAGCGTTGAATCGGTACTGGAGAGTCAGCATTACGGATCGTCCGGGCGTGAAATTATTCTGGACAAGCTTCACGGTATCGTTGTACATCATGGCATTGTTTCCGGATGTGTTGAACAAGTCTTTTGCCTCAAGGGTTATGCTGAAGGCATTGTTGAAGAATCCTTTGTAAATCTTGGCATTGACATACCATGGAGTGTTCGAGACTTTCATATTATTGTCCCACGTATGTGTCATCAGTTGAGCGTCTACGTTGAGCCAAATGTCGAAAGGCAGATGGATAGCATTCTGCCATTGGATCAAAAAGCCCGGAGTATTCATTTTCATCGGCTTGCCGTCGACCGGCAGAATGAGCCATTGCTTCATCATGCCTACATTCACGCGAGGCTGCCATACTCCGACTTTGAACTGACCGCCGACAAATGCCTGAAGATAATGGCGGTGATCAAGATTGGCAGTGCGGATGATGGTTGCCTCCCCATCAACTCCGTAAGGCTCCGTAATATGATACACACCGTCCTTGAAGTAAGTATATGACAACTGAGCAAAGAACTGACGCCACTGTGCCATATATTCCACAGTCTGAATTTCTGTGGGTTTAAGATATGGGTTGCCGGTCTCATAAGTGAGGCGGTTGATATAGCTGACAGCTCCGTCGAGCTGACCGTAGCCGGGTCGGACAGTTTTGCCTGAGTAGTTCAGTCCCATACGGACATCACCTATCTGAGTGGAGACATTCAGCGAGGGAAACAGATTGTTATAGGTCTTGCTTTGACCGTCACAATGCTTTCCCATCTCATAATAATCAAATTTCACATGCTCAAAGCGGAGTCCGACACCGACATTGAAGCGACCGAATTGCCGCCCAAACTCAACAAAAGCGGCGATATTGCTTTCATCCACACGGTTGTCGGCATCGGAAACTTCCGGGATGTTTGCAGTAAAAAGATTTGTAGTGCGCGTGTTAGTGTACTCCTCTCCAAACCTTATTTGTCCCTGCCAAAGCGGATGACTGACGACTAATTTCTCGGCAAACATTCGGTTGCGGTTGGTCGATTCAGTGCTTACATTGCGATTATCCCCTGTTTCGCTGAGTTCATCACTCAATGAAAGCTCACGGTTTTTATACCAAAGAAAATCCGCGTTAAAGTCGAACATGAATTTGCCGACTATGCCGTTATAATATAGGTTGACATTATGGCGCGGGACTGCCGTTGATCTATTGTTTACGTCAGAATTATAGCGGTCAAGTAACGCTCCGTTCTGCCAGACTTCACTCGGAATAGTTCCGGTTGTATGGTGGCGGTTCCAGCTGTTTTGATAATAAGCACCGATGCTGTGCTTATCATTGAACATGAAAGAAAATCCGATTTTGCCGGTCATATCGTTGTAAGACTGCTTGCCGATTGTCCGGAATGACTGATTGTAGGTACCTGACGCAGTGGCAGTAATCATGTCATATGAACGGTTGTCGCGATTATTGCCATACCACCAGCCGTAGTTGGCAAAGAGTTCGAGTCCTCCTGTACGGTATTTCAGATCGAGGGAGTTCCCGGTACGGAAATAGTGTTGAAAGCCGTTGTCTGTACGGAGAGTGCCACTGAATCCGTCACCTTTCGGCGGTTTCGTGCGGATAATGATTACAGATTTCACGTTGGCAGCATAAGAAGCGCCGGGATTGGTTATTACCGAGACATTCTTTATATCATTGGAATTTAGCTGAGTGAGTTCCTGAAGGTCGTTAACCTTGCGACCGTTGATGTATATTGCAGGTGCTCCTTTGCCGAACACTTCAAGTGTGCCACCGTTGTTGACCACCATCGGCACACGTGTCAGCACGTCGTTTGCCGTGCCGGCAATGGCGAGCGAACTTCCTTCCACGTTGGTGACGAGCGCATTTCCTTTCATCGTGGTTGAGGGTCGCGTGGCGCGGATCACCACTTCTCCGAGTTCCACCGTAGAGGGTAAAAGTTTGATTGTCCCTATATTGCCCGAAGCCGGTACTACGACTTCAGAGGTTTCATATCCGACAAAAGAACATTTTGCAGTGAGACTTCCGATGACATCGGAAGTGATAGAGAACATACCATCCCGGTCGGTGACAGTACCAGTTATATAGGTTGAGTCGCGGTACAACACTACGTTGACATAGTCGAGGGGAGCATCGTTTTCCCCAACCACTTTACCGGTAATCTCACGTCCATAGACCGTTGCCACGGCCATGAATACCATTATGAGAGTAAGGATCTTATTCATATAGCGTCTGTATTTATCGTTTTCTAAGTTCAATAAGAGCATCTATCAGGCTGCCGTCCAAGTCGATGCCTTTTTCTTCCATCTTGTCGTTCATCTTTTGCTTGACGTCGCCGAGAATCTGGGTATCCATTTCCTCCCAGGAATAGATCTCTGAGCAGTCATCATTGGTAGTGACACGCGCATTATATTCAGTGCGGTTGCCGGCAGAATCAGTGACATAGTATATAATCACTGTCTGGAATTTGTCACCATCAAGTTCACGTGCATATGACTTGCCTACGTACTGGATGCCGGGAACGGAGTCAAGACGAGCAAGAGTCGCCTGTTCAAGATTTCTGTCACGCAGCTCTCCTTTCCTTGGAGAACATGAAGCGATGACGAATGACACCATCAGAATGAGAAGCGCGAGAGTGTAGTTTCTTGTTTTCATTTTACATCAGTTTTAAATGATTTTCTTATGCAAAATTACATCCAAACCAATTTTAACTCCAAATATAAAAGTCTTAATACGCAAGATGCAACCCGCTGAAAATCAGGGGTTGCATCTCTTGAAAGTCTTAATGAAGCCTTGAGTCTTCTTAATGGACTCTTAATCCTTGGCCCGGTTTTTAAGGAACTCCACAATATCTTCCTTTTCGGGCACTCCGAGCTTCTTTCGTATGGACGATTTGCGGACGTAGATTGTGGAGGTAGTCTGGCCTGTTATCACGCTAATTTCTTTTGTCGAGAATCCGGCTACCATCAGAACAATAATCTGCTCCTCTTTCGTGGTGAGTTGTTCTCCATATTGACGGTGAAGTTTACTATAAAACTCGGAATAAAGGCTGTTGATCATCTCGAATACCTTTCCCCAATCAACGAGTTCGCCGTTGGTTTCACCGTCAATGTTAGAGATTTTACGCAACATCTCACGATTCTGCTCAGTCGGAGTTTCTGCCACCATCTTGATAATGCCAAGCTGTTTGAGCATTATGCCTCGTAAGGCTGTCGAATCAGCTTTATCGGTGTCCTGCGAGGGTGCGGATTTGTACTCGTCCACCATTTTCTGCAACGCCTCTATGCGTTCCTCATTGTCGCGTTCGCGCTGACGGCGAATTATGAAGATCCATGCACTGCCTCCAAGAATCAAAAGTGCCGCAAGACTTATAATAAGTATTATCACAGTTTTGTGCTCGCTTTCGGCTTTCAGCGTCAGTGCGCGGTTCTGCTGACGCAACGCACCGCGTTCCGACTCCCACTGTGACGCCTTCATGCGGTTGAAGCGCTCGTTCTGGCGGTTGTTCAGTCTGTTGATATGCGTTAGTTTTATGCGTCCGGACTGCCTGAAATCAATCATGGCATGGAGCAGATTGCTATAGCTGCGGAAGTAAGCGTCTTCATCACCTCTCAGTCTGACAGCAATGCTGTCGGCTGTTTTAAGATGATGTGCCGCCAGATTCACATTTCCTTTGTTCAGAGCATTAATGGCATATTGGAAGTGGAGCATATCGGCGGCACCGTTGTCGTGACCTGCTTTGCTGAATATCTCATCGATAAGTCTGTCGCTTTCGCCATCGTGTCCCGACTCAGTAAGAAGCTGTGCCTGTTCAACCATAAACAGAAACTGCTTGTCACCCCAATGGCGGCTACGAGCATAGTCAATAAGCTCGTTAACGAGATATAAGGCAGAGTCAATTTCTCCGGCATACTCATATCCTGCCAAGAGCATATACTTTGCCTCCATCTTTCTCAGCGTATCGTTTTCGAGTATATGAAGTTTTTTTGCCAATGGTATAATTTGACGACCTTGATACTCAGATGTACCGAGCAAGACTCGGATTCTCAATGCCTCTACCATTAGAGAATCGGGCACATTCGACAGCTTTGTAAGAGAATCAAGCATTGTGATTGCCCCCGGAGTGTCGCCAACCCAAAACTTGTAGAATGCAAGTGCGATGCCACTCCGTATGTCTTTCACTATATCCTTCCCACGATAATATTTGTGGGCAAAGGTAATCAATGAGTCCTCAACCATGGAACGATTGCGCCTCACGTGCCCGTAAGCCATGAGGTAATAAAACTTTGCTTTTAAGGAGTCAATCTTGAGGTCAGACGGATCTATCGCCTCCAGAATAGCCAATGCGCTGTCTGGATTGCTTTCCATCAGTTGTTCGACCAAACTAATTTTTGTGTCCTGTCTTGGTTCAGTCTTCGAACACGAAGCGAGTATGACAATGACTAATAACAGGTATATTATTCTCATTAATGAAGCAGGTAACTCTAAATTATTCTACAAATTGAATGTATTGCGATAAAATAGTCTGCACACTTTTGTGTGCATTTTATTAACTTCTTCGGTGCCTGCGAAATACTCGTTGCACCGGAAATGACGCAGCGTGCCATGCCTCTCGCATAACTCCCTCCAGAAAGTGAAGTCGAGAGCCTCTTCAAATGCGTTGAACTGTGTGGACATCGTTACAGATGATTATGCCCTTGCGAAACAGAATCTCAACCGACCGTAATAATCGGCTGCCCGAAGAACGAGGAAAGCATGGCGAGTGTAGAGATAGTGAAGTTATGCTCGCCACTCAGCCAACGTGTTATCTCGTTGGGTCGTTTACCGAGGGCTTCGGCAAACTGTTTTTTATTCAGCCCTTTTTCACGCATAAGAGCGTCAAGTCTGTTAGAGATGGCAAAAGAAAGCCGTGTTTCCTCCCGCTTCTCCCAGGGAATCTCATTGAAAATTTCCTGTAATGAAATGTTGGCGGTTCTCATAAGTCAAATGTTTTATCAGTTATAATCTCCTTTTCGGTTATCTCTACATTACCGGAACGTACTTCCTGTCGGAGCAGACGCTCGAATTTCTGCAAGTCCATGACGTAGCCCTGCAACGTGTCGTTTTCTTCGTATGTCCGGCTGTTCTTCACATCGCCATTGCCGAGGACGAGAATTTTGTCGGTAAGCCGAAGACAATACAGGCGAAGTTTTGATTTCAATACCGGCAGTGCAACAACTGAGTCGTTCATCTTACCCTCTCTGCGGAAGTACCGCTCCAAAGCGCCATTGGAGAGAATTTGTTCAACAAATCTCATTATAGCTTGAAAGTCGGGGTTCAATTCAGCGTCCTGCCTGAACTTGGCAACGAATTTTTCAAATTCGCTCATATCGTCAGAGAGGAACTGAATTGTATACATCGTGCAGCTATCGCTGCTGTTGACTAATAGGAGTTCTACTTCGCCCATGATTCTTTACGTTTGTAATTACAACGTAAAGTTACGAAAAATGTTTTACACAAATGTAAAAGTTCAGAATTATCTTTATTTAAAGTTTTCTGCCGCTAAGTTAGGCAAAGTTTGATGAAAGTCAAGTCAATATTTAGCAAGATGTACCCTTCTGAACCAGCACAAAATCGCACTTACAAATAAAATTCCGTTATGTTCCTTATTTGTTTCTTATAATTCCATATTCTCTATATATATAAATCTGTATATTAGGTAGTTATTTAGTTTTACTTGGATAAGAGCCTATTCTCCCCTCACTCCTGAATCTGGAAGCGGAGAACCGAAGGATGATGAATAACCGTCATTATGTCCTACATGCCCTTTCGTAAGCTGTGACGCAAGCTTTACTATGTGATCACGTTCACCAAAATTTAATTCATCAACCGCTTTCATCAGATTTCGAGATTTCGAACGCTTCCTGTTGCTTCCATCTATTTCTTCAAAAAGAGAGGGAGTAATCGAACTGCGGGGCACGATTTTTGACAAAACCACCCCAGCCCTTTTATACTTGAGTGTCGGATTGAATATCCGCTCCAGACATTCCACAGCTGCAGTAGTAATCATTGCCGCATCGTCTGTTGCTGGAGAAAACACAACCGTAGCATGAGGAGAATAATAACCGTTCTCCGCATGAAACCTATTGGTACGCAAGAACACTGTCAGCTCTCCGCATTCACCCTCCATCGCCCTCAGACGTTTTGAAACATGAGCGCAATATATCGCTATCCTGGCTCGAAGAAAATCAAAATCATCTATATCCGCCGGAAATGTACGTGTCTCGCTGATTGAATCCTGCATTTTTCGCGACACGTGTTCAAGTTCAATGCAAGGCACTCCATGAAGCTCTTGCCAGCTGCGTTCCCCC
>DAWBVG010000533.1:0-2139 GCA_052279865.1 Muribaculaceae bacterium | reverse complement strand
TTCCACCTTCCCAACTTCAATTATGTTTATATTAAATGTATCCTTAATTCCTTTTAGATTCCCTTTGGGAATGATGATTGTGTTGAATCCCAATTTCTGAGCCTCCGACACTCGCTGTTCGATTCTCGTTACCGTTCGGATCTCTCCCGACAATCCAACCTCACCTGCAAACGCGGTCTTGCGATCTATCGATACATCGAAATTTGAACTCATGATCGCCGCCACCACAGCCATGTCAAGCGCAGGATCCGCCACCTTGAGACCACCGGCTATATTTAGAAAAACATCTTTTTGCGACAGTTTGAATTTGGCACGCTTCTCAAGAACCGCCAGCAACATATTCAGACGTCTCTGGTCAAATCCGGTCACAGACCTTTGCGGAGTACCATAGGCAGCTGAAGAAACGAGCGACTGCACTTCTACCATAAAAGGTCTTATACCCTCCATAGTCACTCCTATCGCTATACCGCTCATCTCTTCGTCGCGATTTTCCGACAACAGCATTTCTGATGGATTCTTTACTTCCTTCAATCCCTTCTGCACCATTTCATAGATACCGATCTCGTTGGTGGATCCAAATCTGTTTTTAATAGACCTCAAGATCCGGTAAAGATACTGCCTGTCGCCTTCAAACTGAAGCACAGTGTCAACGATATGTTCCAAAACTTTCGGGCCCGCTATAGCACCATCCTTATTAATATGACCGACCAGAATAACCGGCACACCCGATTCTTTGGCATATCTCAACAAGGCAGCTGCGCATTCACGCACCTGCGAAACGCTTCCGGGTGCCGACTCTATATCATTGGAGCATATCGTCTGTATGGAATCAACAACTACGAGACCGGGATCCACATTCTCTATCTGAGTAAAAATGCTATCGAGATTTGTCTCACAAAGAATAAATGTGTCATCCGAGACCTTTCCAAGACGATCTGCACGCAGTTTCAACTGCGAGGCACTCTCCTCTCCTGAAATATACAGGATTCTGCGATTGCGGATCGAGAGAATATTCTGCAAAAGGAGAGTTGATTTACCGATTCCTGGTTCTCCTCCAATCAAAGTAAGACTTCCGGCAACAAGACCTCCACCAAGAACACGGTTAAGTTCCGATGAGGGCATTTTGATACGCATCTCTTCCTTGATTTCGATCTCGGAAAGTTTTAGAGGCTTGCTGCTTTTCACAAGTCCCTTACCGGCTCCGCGCACCTTGTGGGTGGAAACTTTTTCCTCCACAAAAGAATTCCATTCACCGCAGCCCGGACATTTCCCCAGCCATTTTGGACTTTCATATCCGCAATTGCTGCAAAAATATACTGATTTTGTCTTCGTTGTTGCCATACTTTGAAGTAGTTTAAACAACTTCAATGTTAATTAATGCAAAATTAATCAATTTTTCAAAACATTTTGCCATCTTCTACATTATAATTATAATAACTTAACAAAGATTATTAATATGAAATTTCTGACAGATGAAAAATTACTGATCGTCGGCGCAGCCGGTATGATCGGCTCCACCATGGCGCAAACCGCAATTATGATGCATCTTACTCCTAACATTTGTCTTTACGATCCATATGCCAAGGGATTGGAAGGCGTTGCTGAAGAATTGTTGCAATGCGGTTTCGAAGGTCTGAATCTTACATATACCGATGATATTGCCACGGCTTTCACCGGAGCTAAATATATCGTATCATCTGGTGGCGCACCCCGTAAAGCCGGAATGACTCGCGAAGATTTGCTCAAGGGGAATGCCCAGATTGCAGAAGATTTCGGTAAGAACGTAAGAAAATATTGTCCGGATGTTAAACACATCGTGGTCATATTCAATCCTGCCGACATCACGGGTCTGATAACCTTGCTTTATTCAGGTGTCAAACCGTCTTGCGTCACAACTCTTGCCGCGCTCGACAGCACACGACTTCGCAATGAACTCGCCAAATACTTCAAGATCGCACCGGACAAGATCACCAATGCAAGAACCTATGGCGGTCATGGCGAACAGATGGCAGTGTTTGAATCAACAACTATTGTTGACGGAAAACCGCTGAAAGAACTGATTGAGACAGGTGTGATTCCCGCGAAGGAATGGGAAGACATGAGAACACGTGTTATTCAAGGAGGTAAGAATATCATAGA
>DAWBVG010000532.1:0-14956 GCA_052279865.1 Muribaculaceae bacterium | reverse complement strand
TATTAACATTTTCAAATTATATTTTTGGATTTGTGACATTCCCATATGTTACACGTATATTGGGTCCGAGTAATTTTGGTCTTGTTAATTTTGCATTTAATACTGTTGATTATTTTCTTCTTTTCGCAACATTAGGAATTACAACAATTGGCACTCGCGAAATAGCAGCCGCAAAAAATAATAGTGAAAAAATAAATGTTACATATACCAGAATATTGGGTTTAAACATATGGCTTTCAGCTATTATTCTCATTGTATATATCATATGCATATATTTGGTTCCTCAATTTCGTGTGACGAAAGAATTGTTTTGGATCGGTACAGCAAAGATTCTTTTCTCCGCATTTGCGGTTGAATGGTTATTTACAGGACTTGAGAATTTTAAATATATTACAATTAGAAGTATCATAATACGCTCATTATATGTTGTATCTGTATTTATATTTGTAAGAACACCATCCGATTATTTGCTATATTTTATTTTAACAATTGGATCTGTTGTAGTGAATTCAGTTGTTAATTTTATATATTCTAAAAAATTTGTATCTATTGTAAGTAGAGATTTTTTTTCGACTTACTATGTTAAGCAGAATTTCAAACTTGGTATATATACCATAATGACTTCGATGTATATGACATTTAATGTCATGTTCCTTGGGTTGGTATCTAACAACGATCAAGTTGCATATTATTCGACTGCTGTTAAAATGTATTTTATTGCCGTGAATTTATTTTCTGCATATACATACGTGATGTTTCCTCGAATGACATCATTAAAATCTCTCAGTAATGAAGAACAATTTTCAAAATATTTATCTATGTCATTTAATTTTGTGATGTTATTTGCATTTCCTGTGATAATATTTTGTATTATGCAAGCTTCTCAGATTATATGTTTACTTTCAGGACCCAATTATGAGAATGCAATTTTACCTATGAGAATATTGATGCCGGCATTGTTTTTAGTTTGGCTATCTCAGGTAATGGTTCTTCAAGGTTTATTACCATTGAAATTAGATAATATTCCTGTCAAGGCTTCTATATTAGGAGGAGTTGTCTCCTTGCTTATTAATTTTACTTTGACCTCCGATTATGGTGCTGTTGGTTCAGCATTGACACTTGTAGGATGTGAAATAGCTGTAACTTTATATTATGTTTTCATTATTCGTAGAAACAAATACATTAAGCTTCCATCCTTGTTGAAAGTTGGTAAATATTTGATTATTTCAATACCGTTTGTTGGATTGTCATATATTGCAAATTTATTTAATGAAGTTTTGATATCATTATTTGTCGGATTTAGTTTATATGCAGTATATTTATACATAATGATCAAAATAACTAAGAAAAAGTTATTATTGTGATTATTTACAGTGAATAATATTTTGCAAAATTATAAAATATCTGAAGAATGAAAGTAATACCATTATATCTGCCCCAATTTCATACTATTCCTGAAAATGATGAGTGGTGGGGTAAAGGATTTACGGAATGGGTAAATGTAAAAGGAGCTAAGCCATTATTTGAAGGTCATAATCAACCAAGGATCCCATTTAATAATTATTATTATGATCTTTCAGATGTCGCAACGATCAAATGGCAATGTAAAATAGCTAAGGACCATGGAATCTATGGATTTGCAATGTATCATTATTGGTTCAATGGGCATTTACTTCTGGAAAAGCCAATGGAAATGTTGAGAGATCATCCTGAAATTGATTTTAATTATTGCATATCTTGGGCCAATCATGATTGGAATGATAGTTGGAAAGCAACAGCAGGAAATGTAAAAACTCTTATTTCGCATGATTTCGATGATGAGGATGATTGGGTTGCACATTTTAATTATATGCTTTCATTCTTTAAAGATCCCAGATATATTAAAGAGGATGATCAACCTCTTTTAATAATTTACATCCCACAAATAATAGGTAAGCTTAATAAAATGCTTGATTTATGGACAAAAATGGCTAAAGAAAATGGATTTCCAGGCATTAAATATATATATCAAAGTGTAACTGCATGTATGGATAAAACTTGGGATAGAAGTAGATTCGCATATGGAATTCAATTCCATCCTGGATACGTGCAGTATATCACTGGAGATTCTTTTAAAGGATGGTGGTTCACGAAAGTCGTTAAATATTCAAGAATAATCAAGAAATTTTTTTGCATAAATAGAAGTCTATCTATACATAAACCTTCAAAGGTAAAAAAAATGGATTATGACTCAGATTGGATTAAAATATTAAATCTAAAGCCAGAAAACAGTACAATGCTACCATCTGCTATGGTTGATTGGGATAACACTCCTCGTAAGAAAACTTCAGGCTGGTGTTATATCGGACAATCTCCCGAAAAATTCAAAAAATACTTTGCTTGTTTGTTGAAAAAAGCAAAAGAAGAATACCATACAGACAAAGTTTTTGTATTTGCGTGGAATGAATGGGCAGAAGGAGGATATCTTGAACCAGATAATAAAAATGGATTCAAATACTTAGAGGCGATCCGTGATTCATTAAAGGATACTGAATAATAACTGGATTATGGAATTGTTATCACCAAAGATCAATAGGTGGTTGTTTTACCTAATTGTTATAAGTTTGTCCATTTCGCCGGCATTTGCGACGGATCCTATCGACAATCGCAATTATTTTCTTATTGCGTGTATGTTTATTGGACCAGTTATAATTATATTTTCAAACAGATTTATACCAAAGATAGATATACCAGTCGCAACAATTATTGTATTGATGTTCATTTTCCAATATCTGTTTAATCGGGGATCTATACGATGGTCATCAATGTTCTTTAGCTGTATGTTCTATGTATATTTTTTAGCAGCTGTTAGAGTATTTATAAGATCTTCAATGAAAATAGAGATGCTTCTTGTATTAGTAAGGCGTCTGATTTTTGCATATGCGATCGTTTTATTGATTCAACAATTCTGTGTGTTATTTGGTCTTCCTGTTTTTAATCAAACATGGGGTTTTGGAGAGCATAATCCATGGAAACTTAATTCATTATCGGCAGAACCTAGTCATACAGCTCGATATTTAGGGATCCTAATGTATTCTTTCTTAAAAATTCAGGATATTCTTAAAGGTCGTCATCTCTCTTTAAAAAGGAGCTTTAAGATTAACAGGAAAGTTTGGCTCGCTTTTCTATGGGTAATGATAACTATGATGAGTGGTACAGCCATGATTATCTTGATTTTGGTATTGTGTAGATATATTAAGAAAAAGAATGTATTTTTATTTACATTACTTTTAATCATTCTTTTCCCATTAGGGATGTCTTCGGAATTTGTCCCTCTTAAAAGAACTACTGTTTTTTTAGATGCTGTTACAACTGGTGATATTAAAGAGATGATTAAAGCTGATCATAGTGCCTCCATCCGAGTTGTGCCCTTTGTTCTCTGCTTGCAACGTATAAGGCCGGATATGTTTTATGGTTGGGTGGGAAATGGCACTGGCTCAACATCCGAATGGATGTATAAATATGTTCCAGGAGTACCATATGGGTGGTCAGGGGGAGCAATTGCAAATTATGTACTTGAGTATGGACTTATTCTTGGTGCTATCTTTATTTGGTTTTCATTTACTTGTTGTTATGATAAAAAATATAAAATTCCAACTGTTGGTCTGTGGGTAATGTGTGTAATTATGATTGGAGTGAATACACAGATTGGATGGTTATGCATTCTTATGTTATACATATCGAAAAGGATTAAAAAAACTGATGAGAACAAGAGTATTTTACAACTTACCTGAGTCTGCATGTTATGGTTGTCAGGCTTGTGCTCAAATTTGTCCATCCGGAGCCATATTTATGAAAGAAGACGATGAAGGTTTTCTTTTCCCTCAAATAGATTCTAATAAATGTATTGAATGTAGTTTATGTGAGAAAACTTGTCCCACTCAATTAAATGTAATAGAGTCATTATTTCATAAGACACCTGATTACGTAGATGCTGCTTGGGAACACAATATAGAGGAGCGTTTAGAATCAACATCCGGGGGTGCTTTTTTTGCGATAGCACTTAAATGGTTAGAAAATGGTGGTATCGTCTATGGTGCAGGGTTTGACGAGAAATTGAATGTTAGACATATCCGTATTTCAGATACTGAAGAATTAAAGCGATTGCGGGGATCTAAATATGTGCAAAGTGATGTTTCTGATTCTTTTAAATTAGTTAAAAATGATCTTAAACAGGGAGTAAAAGTTATTTATTCCGGCACACCATGTCAGATAGCCGGATTAAGATCATTTCTTAAAAAGAATTATGACAATCTGTTGACAATTGATTTGGTGTGTCATGGAGTTCCGAGTCCGTTGATTTTTAAAGAACATTTAAAATATCAGGAAAGAAAATATAATTCTCAGATAATTGATTATAGATTTAGACACAAGAAAAGAACAGGATGGCGCTCGTATATTAAATATATATTTAGTGCTAAATGTAGTAAAGCTGTTAATATAGGAAATGATTATTATGCATTTTGTTTTTATAGTTCTTATATTAATCGACGAAGTTGCTTCCAATGTAAATTCTCATGTTCTACTCGTATAGGAGATATAACTTTATCCGATTTTTGGCATGCAGAGAATAAATGTAAAAAATTACGCAAAATCAGAAAATATGGTTTCAATATGGTAATGTGTAATACTCAAAAAGGAAGAGATGCATATGCATCGTCTATGGAGAAACTAAATTATATAACTTTGCCTACACAAGTTGCCATAGATGGAGACGTAAGGCTTAGGCATACTGAATCTGCACCCGCTGAGAGAGAAACAATATTTAAAGAATTTCATGAACACGGATATGAGTGGCTTACCATTAATCGTTGGTGTAAATCTTCACTAGTATCTCGGTTTATTCCAACTTTTGTAAAAAATTTAATTTACGAAATAAAGGCTCGGATATGAAAGTAGGAATACTAACTCGTAGATATGGATACAATATGGGTTCTTCTCTCCAAGCATTTGCTATGGCTGAGATGATAAAAAATCTTGGGCATGATGTAAGAATTATTAATTATGATGAATCATCTGCGCATCCAAGATGGAAAATTAGACCAATAATTGATCACTGTTTGTATAGAATTCGTTTTTTATTACCCAAAGAATTGCGGTCATATCTGAAACATAGACATTCTCAGGAAGTTAGATTTAGAAAATTTGAAAAATGTCACTTTCCCTTGACTAAAAAAAGAATCACGGGGACTACAACCTTAGCTGTAATAGCTCAAGAATTTGATAAAATTGTAGTAGGGAGCGATCAGATATGGAATCCATTTCTTTATGATCCTAACTATTATGGAGGTTTCTTATCATCTGAAAATAGGTCTAAAATTATACCATATGCACCTAGTATTGGAGTATCTGAAATAAAAAATTTATCACAAAATGAAAAGAAATTAATAAGATCTTTGGATGTTTTATCTTGTCGGGAAAAAGATGGTGCAGATATATTAAGTAAAATTTCTAAAAAGAATGTTCCTGTCGTTTTGGATCCAACATTAATGGTTTCCAAAGATATTTGGAATTCTTTAGCAGACAAGTATTCACAATCTGGACTTGATGAGCCGTATATCCTGACATATTTTTTAGGATCTGAAATACCAAATGACGAAATTAGACAACAAGCTATTTTAAAATCTGCAAAAATAGTAAATATATCAATGTTTAATAAACCGAATTCAGTTAAAGGTGATATTACTTGTCGTGATGTGGGACCGGGTGAATTCTTATATCTTGTAAAGAATGCAAAAATAGTTTTGACAGATTCTTTTCATGCTACAATTTTTTCATGGATATTTTCAAAAAATTTTATAGTGGTTAAAAGATTTAAGGAAGATGAGAAGGGAAATCAAAATTCGAGGATTTATACATTGTTAAATATAATGGGATGTCAATCCCGGCTTCTTCATGGAAATAAAAAAGATGAGGAATCCCAGATGTTATATTATAAAAGTCAATCAATGGACTATTTGAATGAAAATCTATAAATAAATTCAGGGATCACTATTTAGGAATAATACTATTTTATTTAAATGTCTATTTTACATTATACTATAGGATTACCTCCAGAAAGACGGGGAGGAAGTGTGCAATATGCAAATGATCTTATGTTTGAGCAGTCGAAACAGGGATTTGAGGTAATTGCATTAATATGTGGAGATACACTTTTTAGAGGAAAAAAGTGTAAAATAATAAGAAAAGGGAATAAAAATAGTATTGAAGTGTATCAACTTACAAATCCCCTTACACCTACATTGATCTATGGAGTTTCGGATCCTATTTCGCAACATAGGAAAGTGCAAATAGATAGAAATGGAATTAGAAAGTTTATAATAAAGAATAATATAAAAGTATTGCATATGCATACTTTTATGGGGATTCACAAAGATATAGTTTCTATTTTTAAGGAAGAAGGAGTAAAAGTAATTTATACTACGCATGATTTCCATGGCATATGTCTTAGATGTAATCTTATTACTTTTGGAAATGAATTGTGTTCCAGTCCCTCTTTGGAAAAATGTATTTGCTGCAATGTCCGTCAGCCTTCTGATTTGTTTTTAAGATTGGCAAATTCTAATCTTTATCATTTCCTCAAGAAGATTGGTATTTTTAAAATTCTCAATAAACCAAAAGTAAAAAAGGAAAAAGAACCAAATCTTTATGGCAAGATTTTTCAAGATATTAGTGAATCTGAGAGAATACAGTTTAAGGAATTGATGGAATATTATAGAAACTATTTTTCGTTGATTGATCAGTTCCATTTCAATAGTAATCAGACAAAAAAGTTGTTTGAAAAGTTTTTACCAGGTATCAGAGGGGAAACGATAGAAGTTATAACTTCTGGAATTACGGATAGAAGAAAGGAACTTTATGTAAATAGCGAGATTAAATTTGGGTTTATTGGCAATACTAATTCATATAAGGGTTTTCCAATTTTAAAAAAGATTGTGTTGGAATTACAAAGGGAGAATGTATCGAATTTCTGTGTAAAGGTATTCGGAAGTAGTGAAACACATATCGATTCGGATTCAAGTCTAATAGAATATTATCCTCCATATGAATATAATGAACTTACGGAGATTTTATACAACATTGATTGTCTGATAGTTCCCTCAAAATGGTACGAAACTTTTAGCCTTGTTACACTTGAAGCTATTTCACATGGTTGTCCAGTAATAGTTTCAGATCATGTCGGAGCTAAAGATATTGTGAGAAAATATAATCCATCTTTTATATATTCTACTCCTGAAGACCTAAAACTATTGATAAAAAAGATCCTACGGACCCCATTGATGTTACGTGAGTATAATTCTAAAATTCTTTCAGAAGAATGGAAATATTCCATAAAACGCCATGCAATGCAAATGATTGAATTCTATAACATTGGATTTTAGGTATCTGTATCAGAATGTTGATTATCTGTCTTTACCTTATAGAAAGACCTCTCAGAGCGGAATCCTTGAAATGGCTTTCTATTTCAAAAAGCCTATAATTGCGTCCGATGTAACATACTTCAGAAAAACATTAGAAGAGTTCCCATCTTTTGGTGTGCTTTCAGGTAATTCAGCGGATGAATATGCAAAGACATTATCTGAAATAACTAAAAATCATCTTACTACCATCTATTTCTCCGACGAAGACTATGCCAGGTATGAAAACCGCAAAGAGATATCCCAGTTTAAAAAAGAACTGAGTGAATGGTTGAAGCATAAAGATTATGGCGTTAGATAAATCTAAAATCTTTAATTCGTTTGATGGATCGGAGATGATTCTTGATAAATCGGATTTGCAAGTATTCTGAGAATTGATTAAATTTGCACAAAAGCAAAATTCAGTTACTCCAATGGATGAAGAGCTCATATATATGGTTTGGGAAAAAGGGCAGAGAATAGAGGGAATGAATCCAAATTTATTCCGTAAAGATCCCTGTGGCGCCATTATTGCCCGAAATCAATATGGAAACAGAATTGCACCATTTGGCTGGGAAATAGATCACGTCTATCCTCAAAGTAGAGGAGGGGATGACAATATTTTAAATCTTCGCCCCATGCATTGGAGAAATAATGTTTCGAAAGGGGATGATTATCCCATCTATAATCGTGAAGTTACATCAGATGGAACTAAGAATATTGAATCAATAAAAGAATATCGTGTAAATTCCGAGACGCAGCAAAAACTTGCCGAATTATATAATATCCATGATTAAATCATTAGAAATACAAGGTCTGTTCGGTGCATTCAATTATTCAATTGTGATGCCTAATTATGGAGAATATTTAATCCTTACAGGTCCGAATGGGTATGGTAAAACAACTATCCTCACAATAATTGAGGATTTGGCGTCAGGTAATCTTTTGCATCTATTCAACATCCCGTTCGATTCAATTCATGTGTCGTATGAATCTTTCAAACTTGATATAGTTTCAATTGAAGTCCATAATACGGAATATTCAGATGATTCTGCCTTATCTAAACGTGCGTCATTGAAATTTGTTATTGATAATTATAATGAATCCATAATCTTTGATATTGACAGTAATCAGTTAGCCCAGGCGAAAAGACACTGCAGCTGGAACAGACAACTTAGTTTATTCGATGATTTTGATGATGAATATTCTGATGATCTTAACAATGACGATTTATCTTTAGAGAAAAGTCAAATCCTGCTTGAATATTTAGCCAAAGAACAGTATAAGGACGGGTTTATGATTCACATCAATTCTGAATTAACTCCTTATCGTTTTATTCCTGCGCAAAGATTATTTTCTCGAGAGAAAGATGGCGATGAAATCAAGAACTCTATAGAAATTGTTGCCAATAAGTTTAGAGATTTTCTAAGAGATTCTTATTTCGATTTTCTTCAAAATTCACAGAGACATGATTCTCAGTTCATCGATATGCTCCTTACTGGCGATGATGCCGTGAGTAAGGGTGATTATGATAAACAGATATCATTGCTGAGCCAAGAAGTAAAGATTGCAATGAAATATGATCTCTCGTCTGCTTTTAAATTACCGGGATATATTGAAAGCAAAAAAGTAATTCTGAATTATTATATAAAGGATACTTTCGAGAAGTTTAAAATTCTTGAGAGACCTTTGAGAGATTTAAACTTATTTGACAAATTACTTAGAGACAAGAAGCTGATTAATAAGAATATCCAATATTCTCGGAAATACGGAATACGATTTGTTTCCAGTACTGACAGAAGGGAGATTTCTCTTAATTCTTTATCAAGCGGTGAAAAGAATGAGATTCTGATGCTTCATGATTTCATTTTTAATCTTGAGGATGGCTCTTTATTGATGATAGACGAGCCGGAGATATCTCTTCACGTAGCTTGGCAAAGAGAATTTATGAAAGACATTATTCAAATCGCTGAGCAGAAAAAATTACGTGTGCTGATAGCTACACATTCTCCTCAGATAATTGGAGGGAGATGGAAAGATTGTTATGATCTTTTCTATAAAACTCATCATTGATTTTCTAAAATGCAAAATTCAGTTTTAGATTATACAATAGATGATTTCGAAGGAAAATCAGCAGATGTTTTTCTCACGTTTAATAATGATTTGACTTCTCAGAAAGTTGTCCTGCTTATAGAGGGCGAAGACGACCGAATTTTTTATTCGAATTTTATTATTGAAGAGAATGTCTATCTATTTGTAATGGATGGACATGAGTGGATGTCTAATGTACTTAATGACTTAACATCCATTTTCCCGAATCAGCTTGGTGCTATCAAGGATGCAGATTTTTGTCATTTGGATAATAAATATCCGGCGCAGGATAATCTGTTTATTACAGATTGTCATGATTGGGAAATGACAATAGTATCTCAGGATCGCACATCAAAAATTGCTGCAAAATATGGTATTAATGCTATTGAAGCAAATACTATCCATGAGGAAGTATTATTTGAACTTCAAAACTATTCATATGTGAGATGGGCAAATTCACACATACCACGGATTGAAGATAGGGTTGAGTTTCTGAAAGATGCAGAAAATATGAAGGGGAAAACCATTGCAGAAGTAGTAACTATTGTCAATGGTAATCAAAAGGATGATAGACGTATAGAATTGGAGTATGTCTCCAATTTTATGGATCAACATATTGTTGCAGATCCGCAGCAACTGCATAATGGTCATGACTACATGAGGATGTTAAGGAAAATTTTAAGTGAGAAAAGTAAACAGAATATTAAGGGCAGTGAAATCCCTAACGTATATTCTCAACTCTACACTGGTGCTGACTTTTCCTTGACTAAACTTGCCCATAATCTCAGATCTTACAATTTTGTATCTGAAATTTTATTGTAGGTTGGTTTGCGATAGTACCGCAATAACCATAAATAATGCTGATATTTTCCGAACCGCTACTATCTCAAGTATTAGAATTGCAAAGAGATATCCCAGTTTAAAGCCTAACTGGGTGAATGGTTGAGGAATAATAATTTATGTTAGATAGGATGAGGACGAAGCTGATGAGTGAAAATATAAAGCAGGTAGGGGTGCTTCAGGATTTTGGAGTTCCATTCTCTTCTTTGTACGTAGATATGAAGAACCGTTTGCTATATATTTGTCAGAATGACTTCTCCGAAAAGCAGTATTACTGAATTTGCAGTCACTGGTGTTTCTCCCCAGGAAGTAGAGGCTTACTTATATGAATGATGGTATCATATTGAACGATATGTTTGAAAATAAGAATTCGTATGTAGCTCAAATATGTGGTGATGACATGCATATAAAGACAGCAGATAAAAATGGCATAACAAAATTTAAAGAATCGATGAACCGTTTTGATTCTGATTTCTGTGATGACGATATTTGGCTTGAAATTTTTCTTGATAGATTGAAGAATAATAAACCATTAGAAATCTTGATAGGGAATGTATAAGAGAGTTTACATTATAGAATTGTGGTATGGTGGTTAATAAGAGCAGATTAAAAGAAGTTGCGACTCCACTGAATGAGAGTGCACGACGCAGAATGATGGAGAGAAAAGCCGACAGATACTGGAAGACTGCTTCTTCCGCTATTGCAGTAAAAGTAAGAAGGCAATTGAGAATTTGTGATACCTCAAGAGTCAAACTTGCTGAGACTTTAGGTGTATCTCCGGTAACTCTCACAGATTATCTGAACGGAACTACGAATTTTGATTTCCGCACCCTCGTGAAATTGGAAAGAGCTTTAGGGATTGAAATCATCAAAGTTAATATGCTTGATAATGCATGATTATAGGCAAATAAACATGACGTCAAATTTATTTAATTGATAGACAGTATATTTAATTAGATTTGTAAATGCCTTCAAAGCTCATCGAGGAAAGATTTAGCGGATTTTGATGGCAATTTCCCTTCTTTAATCAATTTAACCTCATTCAAGCCTTGAAGGATATTAGACATTACCTCGTCTGCTAATGTGTCTTTACCACTTTTCGAAGTTGTTTTAAAATTTTCGACTTGTGTGGAATGAATTTCAGATTGTCTATTTCCCATAATTGATCTATTGGTTTGCAAATATAATTAATAAATGCAAGCCAATATGTATGACGTCGAAATTATTTATTGCATTAATTAATTTACGAGTCATATTTATCTAATCCATATTAATAGATTAACAATTTCAAATAATTCTATATCGGCGTGAATCCTTCGGGATTTGCGCCATTTCTGCGTATATACATATGAAAGTGGCTATTGTGGGCACTCAGGGCGTGCCTGCCAATTATGGCGGATTCGAGAGTCTTGTCGAGAATCTGCTTGGCGACTATTGCCCTGCAGATGTCGTCTATACTGTGTTTTGTTCCGGCAAAGACATGCCGGAAAGGATAAAATGCTATAAAGGAGCAAATTTAAGATATGTTTATTTACATGCTAATGGCTTTCAATCGATTCCATATGATGTCTTTTCATTGTGTAAGTGCATATCGGGATATGATGTCGTAATGATTTTAGGGGTTTCCGGATGTTTGTTTCTCCCTGTTTTCCGCGTATTTAACCATAAGAAACTAATAATTAATATTGACGGGCTGGAACATAAACGAGCTAAATGGGGCAGACTTGCAAGATGGGTTTTAAGAACATCTGAGGCAATGGCTGTAAAATTAGCGGATGTGGTAATTGCTGATAATAAGGGCATTCAAGATTATGTCAAAAATACTTATGGCAAATCATCTGAATTAATTGCTTATGGTGGCGATCACGTAAAGAGATCTCTTGATGATAAGTTTTTAAAGAGTGCATTATCAAAATATGGTTTGCAAGCAGGAGAATATGCTATAACAGTATGTCGGATAGAGCCGGAAAACAATAGTCACATCATTCTTGAGGCTTTTTCCAAGACAAACAGGAAATTGGTATTCATAGGGAACTGGAATCATAGTGATTATTCAAAACGTCTTAAAGCAGAGTATTCTAAATATAATAATATTCTTATTCTTGATGCAATTTACGACCTTGATGTCTTGTATGCTTTGAGAAGCAATGCCGGGATTTACATGCATGGACATAGTGCGGGTGGAACTAATCCATCGCTCGTAGAGGCAATGTTTTTCGGGATGCCCATTATTGCATGTGATGTGGTCTACAATAGAGAAACAACAGAAAATAAGGCTTATTATTTTCGCACAAGCGATGATATTATAGATCTTCTTCGAAGGGATGATCTTGATGGCTCGGCAATGATAAAAATTGCTGAGAAGAATTACACATGGAAGAATATTGCTGCCAAATATGTGGCTCTTTATAGATGATTCCGGTTTTAATCGATGAGGGTGGCAGTATTGTGATGAGAGCATATGCGCGAATGAAGAAAGGAGTGAGCCGCGAGCAGTGCTCGCTAAACGGAACCGGCTACGCCTAAAAGAGCCGGCTGCTCCTGAAAGTAGCAACCGGTGAAAGCAGCAACCGGTGCAGGCAATAAAAAGATAGGAGCTGAGAAAGGTTGAGGCTTGGGGATTTTTTATTAACTTTGAGGAAAGTTAATGAAAATCGAGATGAAGAGTTTATATAAATTGGGAATCTGGGTGGGGATGGCTGTGGCTTTTGTGGGCTGTTTTACTGAGGTGGATGCGCAGCGGCTGGCAAAGGAGTATCGCCTTAAGAAAATAGTGCCGGTGGAGGGACGGCAGGGAATTGCTGTCGACAGCAGTTTCTATTATGTGTCTGATACCAAGGCTCTATATAAGTATGATAAGGACTGGAATCTTGTGGCTGTCAATAAACAGCCGTTCCTGCATCCTGAAATTGCCAATCATTTTGGCGATATAGATGTGTGGAACGGGGAGATTTATTGCGGAATAGAGAAGTTTGAGTATGGGCGTGGCTACAATATAGCGGTGTCTATATATGATGCGAATACCCTTGAATGGAAACGTGATCTTCCCTGGAGTCCGGAGTCCGGACAAGTGGAAGTATCGGGTATCGCCGTAGATCGCGACAGAAATATGGTATGGATGAGTGATTGGGTGGATTCCCGTTATGTCTATTGCTATGACCTGAAAACCGGTAAGTATCACACGAAGATGCAGTGTATGCCGACGCCTTATTGGTGTCAGGGCATTACAATAGCTGATGGCAAGATTGTATTTTCTGCCGATGACGGAGAAGCGGAATATGGTATTCCGGACAATCTTTATGTGGCTGAGTTGGGCGATGTGTCTTATACCGGATTGAAAGAGGGGGAAGAGGTAGTGAAGGATACTCCGTTTAGTGTTAAACTTGATAAGGATGGAAAGCCGGTTATGCGCAAAGGTTTGATTGCTGCCGGTGCGCAGAAGGGTAGAGTGGAACATTTCCGGGAGATGGCGGATTTTAAACGTGCAGGCGAGATTGAGGGTGTGGTCATTGATCCGGTCAATAATGATCTTCTTGTGCTTAACAACAGGGGCACACGGATTGTGCTCGGGATGAGTCAGGGTCCGATCTCAGAAGAGGGATACACCGGGGAAGTGCACGAAGTTTATGTGTACGAGGCAATAAAGTAATGTTTAATTTCCAATGTGAAATGTGTAATTAATGATTCTTCGAGAATCTTGTCTGTCTTGATTGTTAAAAATTAATATTGAGGAATAAAAAAGCTGGATAACTAAGTTATCCAGCTTTTTTTGGAGGTGCCAACCAGATTCGAACTGGTGTGAACGGTTTTGCAGACCGGTACCTAACCACTCGGACATGGCACCCTGTTTCGCTTTTGCGAGTGCAAAGTTAAAACATTTTTTTGAATCGTGCAAATATTGCGATAAAAAAAGTTTTTATTAAAATAATTACAAATACATAGTTTAATTGTTATTAAATTAAGTTAATTTTGTATCGATTATGAAAGGACCGTTTTCACACCCTGAGGCAAAAGACCTATACGGAATCTTTAACGACAGTTTTCCGCCTATCCTTGATGGCGTTACACTGACCGTGGAAAATTATGTCTATTGGCTTCAACAGAAGGGCAGGATTCCATGTGTGGTAACGCCATGGAATCCGGAGAAGAATTCGTATTCTTTCGATGTCGTTAGATATTTTTCTCTTCCCATTGCTTCGCGTCATCCGTATCGCTACGGGTATCCGAAGTGCGATCCTTTCATATGGAAACGTCTCCGCGACACTGATTTTAAGTTGTTGCATTCTCACTGTCCTTTCTCTTCCGGCAGACTTGCAGTGTATGTGAAGAAACATCAGAATGTGCCTCTTATCGGTACCTTCCATTCCAAGTATCGTTCGGATCTGGAGCATTCTTTCCGTAAGACTCCCTGGTGTGTGCCGATTATAATGAAGCGCATACTGAATTTCTTTAATGCTTGCGATGAAGTGTGGATTCCACAGGCGCAGGTTGAGGATACCGTGAGGGAATATGGCTTTAAGGGTAAATTGACGGTAGTGGAGAACGGTAATGATTTTGCTTCGATCATCAAGCTGTCTCTTATACACATC
>DAWBVG010000531.1:0-2232 GCA_052279865.1 Muribaculaceae bacterium | reverse complement strand
GCGTAAAATTAAGGTTGGAATTATGGTTGAACGTTTTTTGAAAAAATGCGATTTTGATTCGCTTGAGGATTTTAGGGAGAACTATTGTGTTGAAGTGCCCGAAAATTTCAATTTTGCTTATGATGTCGTTGATAAATGGGCTGAGGAAGATCCGGATAAACCGGCTTTGCTTTGGACCAATGATAAAGGCGACGAACGTCAGTTTTCCTTTGCAGACATGAAAGAGGCGTCAGATAAGACGGCTTCGTTTTTTCAGGGTCTTGGAATCGGTAAGGGCGACAAAGTGATGCTCATACTAAAGCGTCGTTATCAGTTCTGGTTCTCTATTCTTGCCTTGCATAAGTTGGGAGCAATCTGTATTCCAGCCACGCATCTACTCACTGAGAAGGATATTGTGTATCGTTGCAATGCTGCAAAAATTAAAGCCATAGTGGCAGTGGGCGATGATATAGTAATAGAGCATATTCAGAAGGCATTGCCTAAATGTCCCACAGTGGAGAGCTGTATATCAACGGGTCCGCTTGTTCCCGAAGGTTGGTACGATTTCGATTCCGGCATGGAGAGTGCCAAGCCATTCCGCCGACCGTTGCTTCCTAACCGTAATGAAGATCTTTCCCTACTTTATTTCACTTCCGGCACAACCGGCGAACCGAAGATGGTTGCTCATGATTTCCTCTATCCGCTTGGACATATCGTGACCGGGAAATACTGGCATAATCTTGATGAGACATCCCTGCATCTCACTCTTGCCGACACCGGCTGGGGAAAAGCGGTGTGGGGAAAACTCTATGGACAATGGTTTTCCGGTGCGAATGTATTTGTATATGATTTCGACAAGTTCCATCCTTCGGATCTGCTCGGCATATTCGAAAAATACAACATCACATCCTTTTGCGCTCCTCCTACCGTTTATCGCTTCCTGATTCTTGAGGATGTGTCAAAATATGATCTTTCGTCATTGCGCTACTGCACCACTGCCGGTGAGGCGATGAATCCGAGTGTGTTTGAGAAATGGAAAGAACTCACAGGTCTTGATATCAAAGAGGCTTTCGGTCAGACAGAGACCACGCTGACCATAGGCACGTTCCCATGGATGGAAGCGAAGCCCGGCTCAATGGGTGTGCCGAATCCGGAATATGACATTGATCTTATCAATGCCGATGGAGAAAGCTGTAAACCGGGCGAGCAGGGAGAGATTGTAATATATACAAACCGTCGGCGTCCGTTGGGATTGTTCAGGGAGTATCTTTATGATCCCGAGCTCACGCGGCAGGCGCATTCCAACGGGGTGTACCACACAGGCGATGTTGCAACTCGCGATGAAGATGGATATTTCTGGTTTGTAGGCAGAGCTGACGATGTGATAAAATCGTCCGGATATCGTATTGGTCCGTTTGAAGTGGAAAGTTCATTGATGACACATCCGGCTGTTGTGGAATGTGCGATCACCGGCGTGCCGGATCCTATTCGCGGGCAGATTGTGAAAGCCACTATCGTTCTTGCTGATGAATGGAAAGATAAGATAGGCGACGACTTGGTGAAAGAATTACAGGACCATGTGAAACATACCACTGCACCTTATAAGTATCCGCGCCAGATAGAATTTGTTGACGAACTCCCGAAAACCATCAGCGGCAAAATACGTCGCGTGGAGATCCGTTCGAGTCATGCGAATCCGCATGCTCATGCAAGCTAATGGGAATTAGGTAGTTGATAAGATTTTTAGGTCTCGAGTGAGCAATACGAGACAAAGATTGTTATCAATATAGTAGACGTCATTCATCGTCTACTATATTGATAACAATCTTTTATGGCTATACTGAAAATAATACTTGTGGTTATGCTCATGCTTGCGATGGTCGTGATTCTTCTTGGGATCGGACATCTGTCAAACGGAAGTTTTGACACTGATGCCTCCGACATCGACAAGTTGAGGGATGAGGTTGATAACCGCGAGGAGGTAATTTCCAAACGCAGCATATTTCATGAATTTCTTGAAGGAACACGAAAGGAGAAACTGAACAGAAGATAGCAGCAACTAAACTGTTTCCAAAATTATAAAAGAAAAGGCAAGATGGAGAAGGTGAAGAAAATATTGAAATTCTTGATTCCATTGGTCTTTTCTGTGCTTCTGATATGGTGGCTTTTCAGAAAAGTCAATTTCCAGCAGGTAATGACCATTATACGTGGAAATGTGGATTACCGATGGCTCCTTGTCGTGATGGTGATAGT
>DAWBVG010000530.1:0-8420 GCA_052279865.1 Muribaculaceae bacterium | reverse complement strand
CTACCGGAGCGTCTGCAGGTCTTGTCTATCTGATGGGTGGAGATTTTAAGCAGGTTTGTGCTGCAATAAAGAATATGGTAGCGAACCTCACGGGTATGATATGCGATGGTGCGAAACCGGCCTGTGCGATGAAAATTTCATCAGGAGTTTCAACTTCGGTTATGTCAGCACTGCTTGCGATGAATGGAAAATGCGTATCGTCGAGCGAAGGAATCATCAGCGATGACATCGACAAGACAATATGTAATCTTACTTCCATTGGAAGGGAAGCGATGCAGGAGACAGATCGTCTTGTGCTTCGTATCATGGTGGAGAAATAATTCCCGCTTTTATTGTAAATCCTATAAACTGAACTGCATGAAGAAAGCTATATTTACAATGATATGTTCGGCTCTCGCAATATCATTTGCTGCGTGCCAGAAAGAGAGTAAGATTGAAATGAATTTCTCTGACAAATATGAGGGTAAAACAGTGGAGGTGATGAATTTCTCTGATTCCACTGTCCTTATGTCATCGGTAATTACCGATGGGAAAGCCTCTTTCATATCAACCGAGAATGATTCTGTGAGTTTCCCTCTTTTCACGCAGATTGTGATTGACGGTCGTATCAGGGCATACTATATAATGGAGGAGGGTAACGCCATGTTGTGCGATTCGATGAATGTTCCATCCGGCACTCCTCTTAATGAGAAATTCTCATCAATGCTTTCCTCTCTTGATTCTATTGAGAATCTTGACGATATGAATCTTTATCTTGAATATGCTGAAAACGCATATAATGATAATAAGGAGAATCCGATTGGTGCATATTTTGGAGTGGAATGGCTTAAATATGCTGATCCTCAGCGCGTAGATAGTTTCTTGAATCTTACATCTGAGGGATTCAGAAATATGAAACGTGTAAAGTATTATGAGGAGTTTGCCCGTCATCGCGCTCAGACTTCTCCGGGAATGAAATATACTGATTTCGAAGGAGAGACTGAGAGAGGGAAAAAAGTAAAGCTTTCCACATATATAAAGCCAGGAAACTACACCTTGATAGATTTCTGGGCAAGTTGGTGCCCTTATTGCATCAAGGAATTGCCGGATATGAAGCAGCTTTATGCGGATTATCACGATAAAGGGTTTGATATTATTGGAGTAGCAGTGCGCGATAAGACTGATGATACTTCGGCTATGGTTGCCAAACATGAATTGCCATGGCAGGTGGTATATAATACACAGCGTGTTCCATACGATATATATGGTTTCTCCGGTATACCTCATCATATGCTCATTGATCCGGATGGAGTGATTATAAGCAGAGGTGAAAGTGTGGCTCAGATACGTGCCCGTATAGAGCAGCTTTTAGAGAAAAATAAGGAATAGGATATTTATCTATTTGGGATGCGAGAGCTTAGAACCTTAGGCTCTCGCAGATTGTTGATTTTTATGTAGGAAACCGGATGTAAGGATTCCTCGTTAAACAAATTATCCGTTATATATGAAAGACAGAACCGAGTCATTAAATCTGCTGATTGAGCAGTCTATAAAGAAAAATTGGGAAAGTATGGCTCTATCCGATATGGGTGGAATCAACTATCAATATAAAGATGTGGCTGAGACTATTGCCAAGCTTCACATCATGTTTAAAGCAGCCGGTGTGAAAAAGGGAGATCGAGTTGCAATCTGCGGTAAAAACTCTTCCAACTGGGTGGTTATTCTTTTAGCATGTCTGACTTCTGGAGTTGTCGCAGTGCCGATACTTCACGAATTCAAATCCGATACGGTCACACATCTTTTGATTCACAGTGGTGCCAAGTTGCTTTTTGTCGATGCTGCCATATGGGAGAATCTTGATGAGAAGGCTTTGCCGGATCTTGTAGGAGCCATATATATCAGCGAATTCGGAATGCCTCTTTCAAGAAGTGAAAAACTTACAGAGACTCGCAACAATATAAATGAGTATTTCGGCAAAGAATACCCTTATAATTTCACGAGGGAAGCAGTGAAATATTTAGAGGATCAACCGGAAGAATTGGCGATAATCAACTATACAAGTGGGTCGACAGGTATGTCGAAAGGTGTCATGCTTCCGTATCGTTCGCTGTGGAGTAATATCAGATACTGCCTTGACAATATCGATTATCTTCATGCGGGAGATGGTATCGTAAACATGTTGCCGTTGGCTCATTTGTATGGAATGACAATCGAGTCGCTTCATCCATTCTGCCAGGGATGCCATCTCAACTTCCTTACAAAACTTCCTTCGCCAAAGGTTATACTCAAGGCTTTTGCCGATGTAAAGCCGAAACTCATTATTTCCGTTCCTTTAATTCTCGAGAAGATTATCAGGAGCAAAGTGTTCCCTATGCTTGAAAAGCCATTGATGAAGGTGCTTCTGCGTATACCCTATGTTGATGACAGATTGCTGGCAAAAGTCAAAGACAATCTTCTTCAGGCATTCGGCGGTCAGGTTAGGGAAGTCATTATCGGGGGCGCTCCATTGAATCCTGATGTTGAGAAATTCTTATATCGAATAGATTTTCCCGTGACTGTAGGCTATGGAATGACAGAATGCGGACCGCTACTTACTTATGCCCCGGCAAGTGAGGCTAAGCCACACACGGTTGGACGTATGATGGATCGTATGGAATGTCGCATAGATTCACCTGATCCCGCCCAAATCCCAGGTAATATCTGGGTAAAAGGTCCGAATGTGATGCAGGGATATTATAAAAATAAGAAAGCCACTGAAGAGGTTATGCCCGATAATTCAGGTTGGATGAATACCGGAGATATGGGTATTATTGATGAGGACGGTTTCATTTCGATCATGGGACGTTCGAAAACAATGATCCTCGGACCATCCGGTCAGAATATCTATCCGGAGGAAATTGAAGCGAAACTCAACAACCTCCCATATGTCGCTGAATCGCTTATTATTGACAATCATGGAGAGCTGGAGGCTCTTGTTTATCCTGATATGGAGGTTCTGATGCATGAGCATATTGACCGTGAAAAAATGGAGAAGATCATGAATGAGAATCTTGAGACATTGAATCAAGAACTTCCAGCATATAGCAAAGTCAAGAAACTCAAGATAATGAATGAGGAATTCGAAAAGACTCCCAAACGTTCCATCAAGCGATTCCTGTATCAGCCATGACGAATGCAGAGGCATTGATACAACTTGTAAGGTCGCTCTCCAAGAATGAAAAGAGAAGCTTCCGTTTAGGGAAAAAGAGCACTGCCGACTATATAGTGCTCTTTGATCTTATAGACAAGGATGAACTGATATCTGTGGATGAACTGAAAGAGGCGTTTGAGAAGATGAACAAAGGAGCGGTGTTTAATGTGACCGTCACTTATCTTTACAAACTTCTCCTTGATAAACTTCTTGCTTTGCGTCAAAATCAAGATGTGAATTATTCTTTGATCACGCAGATTCTTAAAGCGAGGATATTATTTGAGAAATCAATATTCCCGGCAGCTCTCGAGATGCTTGAAAAGGTGAAGCAGGAGGCGGAGCCTCTTGAAAGGAATGAAGCATTGGTGATGGCATCGCGTCAGGAACTGGATTATCTGCAGTATCTCAATATGCCCGGCATTTCGGAAGAAGAACTTGTGCATAAGCATTATCTTTTGCGCAACGCACTTTCCAACCTGAATAATCTTTACGAACAGTCCGCCCTCTATGAGCTGTTGATGCATCGCACTATATTTAAGGGTGCGGCACGTTCTTCGCAACAGAAAGAAGCCCTCAATGATCTCGTATTTACGGAGCAAAATCTCACTAGACGTGCCATAAGCAGTTATGAAACACAGAAAAGACATTTGCTGTTTCAGTCTGCATTCCTTATGGCTATAGGAGACGAACAGTCGGCATCCGACGTGCTTTTGCAGCTTAACGATCTAATCTCGGAATCGCCAGACATAGAGAATCCACTTTTTTATGTTGCTGTCCTTGAAAACATGCTTGACAATCTGCGCTATATGCACAGATATGATCAGATGCCAGCATTTATAGAGCGTCTGCAGTCGATAAACCATCCCTCGCATATGGTTGGAAAGCATATAGAGGCGCTTGTGGGGCTTTACAGACTGTTGCCGCTGGTTGACCATGGCGAGTTTCGCGCCGCGAAAGATTTTATCGACAGTTGCGAGGCATTGCAACCTTCAGCTCTCGACAATGTTAATCCCTCACTTGAATCAAAAATATCGTTATACACGGCTCTTGTGCATATTGGTCTTAAGGATTATAAAAAAGCCAGAAAGACCCTTGTTCGTTCTATGCTGAACAAAACCTGTGATCTACCGATGCACCGTATTCTCCGTATCACGAATCTGATCATCCATCACAAGATGAATGATTCCGATTATATATATTCTGAAACACGTTCGATAAAGCGTGAAATTGCTAAATCAGGAAAAGCATATCGGATGGAATTGTTGATATTGGAAGTAGCAGGAAAGGGGTCATACGGACTGATGTCAACCCGCAAGAGAGAGCAGCTGTGGGAGAAAATAAAACCACGTCTCGACGAGATCCGTCAAGACGTGTTTGAAAGTCAGTTATTGAAGATATTCGATTTCTCGGCATGGATTGAATCCGAAATTTTGCGGACATCTTTTACAGAAACCCTTCGCCGCAATCTTTCAGAGAATGTGTAATATTAGGCTTTAGGTTTTAGGCTTTAGGTTTTAGAAAGCTTCGCCAAAGGGATCTAACGCCTAACGCCTAAAGCCTAATGCCTAAAACCTAAAACCATTATTCATGAGCCTCTCCACCTCGTAGCGATAGGGGATTGCATCTATCATTCCTTCGCGCGAAACTTGAAGAGCCGCTGCAGCGCTTGCCATTCTTAGAGCCGGCAAGAGGTCCTGTTTCTCGCTTATGGCAACACATATGGCTGCGCAAAACACATCTCCTGCACCTGATGCATCTTTTACTTCTGCGTCAACAGCGTCTATTCTATGTGATTCCCCATTATGCAGCATTAATGCTCCAAGGTGTCCCATTGTTATAATAACCGTCCCGACTCCTTTTGCAGCCAACACTTTAGCCGCTTTCTCTGCTGAGTCAAAATCTTTGACTTCCACACCGGTGAGTTTATGCGCTTCAGTGCGATTGGGCACCATTATCGTGGCAAGCTTGAATATTTCGTCCGGAAGTTCCTGCTGAGGAGAGGGATTTATGATAACCGGCACACCACAGCCGGATGCAATTCTTGCGGCGTATAGTGCGGTTTCAAGAGGCGTTTCCAACTCGATAAGGAGGACCTTGGCATCCATTATTTCGCTGCGGGTTTTATCTATCTCCTCAAGCGAAAGAGTGGTGATGCTACCCTGAGCAAGAGAAATATATTTCTCTCCGGCATTGTTAACCATAATCAATGCCACTCCCGAAGGATTCTTTGAATCCGAGAAAATATAATCCGTTCTGATACCTTCAGATGCGAACATCTGTTTCGCTTGCCTGCCGAAAAGATCATTTCCCGTTTTTGTGATCAGGCTCACCGAACCTCCAAGGCGGGATGCGGCTATCGCTTCATTTGCACCTTTCCCTCCCGGGCATACCCTGAAACGCCCACCAGCCACGATGTCTCCCACTGAAGGGAGCACATCCGTCTGGATGGTCATGTCGGTATTTGTGCTTCCTATGACAACAATCTTACACATATGCTTATTTTGAATGTCTAATGTTGAATGTGAAATGTTTAATTAAATAGTGTCGATAATTTGACATTAAACATTTCACATTCCACATTTAATTTAAAGGTTTGCTCCTATTTCTTTCAGTCGTTTGCGCAGTTCATCGGTATTGACTTTGTCGACCCCGATACCTTTTTCCGATGCCATGGCTGCTGCCGTCCCTGCTGCCTGTCCGAGTCCCATAACTGATGCCTGCACACGTACGGACGCTGATGCAACCTCATCCGCAGAGAAGTTACGTCCGGCTACAAGTAAGTTTGGATAAGAAGGCGCATAAAGCGAACGATAGGGCACGTAGCCGGCATCTTTCATAAACTGGCATCGTTGGTTTGTGCTGTTGGATGAATGAATGTCCACAGGATGACAGCCCCGAGCCACAGAATCCGGAAAGTCCATCGCTTCGAGATATTCTTCTCCGCTCAGAGTGTGAGCGCCCAGGATGCGACGTGTCTCCCTGATTCCCGTCATTGGAGCTGTAACGATCAGCTCGGCATTCTTGAAAGCCGGAATGTATTTACGTAGAAGTTCAGTGTATTTATGGGCATTCTCCCGTAAAAGACACTCCATTTCTCCGGCAACGCGATTGTCGGTCATATCAGCAAAATGCCGAGTCATGTTCACCAATACTATTCCATCAGCAAGTATGCCACAATACCAAGGTCCACCGAACATCGGCACATCCTCCGTTCCCTCTTCGCGAAGTTTTGTGAAGAGATCCCTGATGGCAAGGTCATGATAGTTCACACCTTGTTGTGAATGGCGGATCATTGGAAGGGCATCCGTGTCAACTCCCGAAAGCATAAAGATCAAGGATGCAGGTTGCAATTCTCCTTTCACGGGCTGCATGGGCACTCCAGCCATTGAGGCAAGATCGCTGTCGCCGGTTGCATCTATGAAATACTTTCCTCCGATTGCTTCAGCGCCATTCTTGTTGTCGATGATAACGTATTCTATCTTTTTTTCAGTATCATCATTTTCGATAGTCCCGATTCCGGTGATGTAAGAATGAAAATAGATGTCAACAGCAGCCTCTTTGAGCATACGTTGGGCAATCAGTTTATATTTTTCAGGAGAGAAAGTAATATTACCGAGGGGTTTCTCTTCACGGGCACCTCCAATTTCGGTAAGACGCTCCACAAATTCCCATGGAAGTCCGTCAATTATGCGGCGCCCGTTGTAATTGAACACACTTATGGGAGCCACGAGTCCGGCAGTTGCCATTCCTCCGAGAAAGCCATATCGCTCGATCAGACAAGTTTTGGCACCTCCACGTGCGGCAGCCAGGGCAGCAATTATTCCTCCCGGTCCACCGCCACAAACTACGACATCATAATTCCCAACAACCGGGATGTTTCTTTCCTGTTTTATGATTTCCATAATTCTACCCCTTTATCGGTTAATGCTTTCTGAAGTTCTTTCACAGAAAGTTCACGAGGTGTTTTACGCTCCTTAGCACACAATGCCGCCGCAGTTCCGGCGGCTTCGCCCATTGCCATGCATATCGACATCACTCGATATGATGCGTGTGCGCGATGTGTGCCCGAGATGCAGCGTCCAGCTACGAGCAATCCTTCTACACCTTTCGGTAAGAAACAGCGATAGGGGATATCGTATGGGATCACATACTGTATTTTATCCTCTGCTTGTCCCGCTCCTGCAGGATTATGGATATCCACGATAAATTCAGCCTCATGCACAGCCACATCGTCGAAACATTTCCCTTCTACCATATCCTCGGCTGTGAGAACGTAGTCTCCCATCACGCGACGAGTCTCACGCACACCGGTAGTAGTGCCGCTGCCTATGCATTTGCAATTCTCATATCCGGGAAGATTCTCATGGAAAAAATCCATCAAGAGAGCAATCTGACGGCGCAATTCAAGATCCGCCGGGAATATTTCACGAACTTTGGTTATATCCACCTTGTTTGCCTGCGTGGTGTTCACCTGGCGTTGACCCTTCCTTACTGTAGGGTGTAGACGTACGGCTGCAAGATGAGCGGGAAGTTTACCTTCATCGGCACAACGTTTGCAGAAATCAAGGAAACGCTCACCGTTCATCTCAACGTTGTCAACATCTCCAATGCAGGTCACGGCACAACTCTCATCTACATTGTCAATAGTGAATTCAAGGGTTACGGGCTGCATGAGACCATCTTCTCTTCCTTTTTCGATATGAGCTCCGGCAAGTGTTGAAACCACCGCATCGCCTGTGCAGTCGATGGTAACGGGAGCAAGGAGAGCCATGCGCCCCTCGTTGGTTGCGAGAATCACGCCAGTAACTTTATCTCCCTCTTTCACTACATCATAAACCGAGCTTTGAAGATACACGTCGATATTCGGGTGGTTTACAAATTCGGATAAAGTAAGTTTAGCTTTTTCGAAGTCATGAGCTTTTCCTGTAACGCCGATCATGTCGTTTTCGGGAATTTCGAGGATCTCGACAATTTCATCGCGCATAGTTCCCTTTCCGACCATGCCGAGCACCGGACCCACATAGCCGGTTGTCAGGTTTCCCCCAACCACGCCATAGCGTTCTATTAGGGCAACTTTCGCACCATTGCGGGCAGCAGCCACAGCTGCGCATATTCCGGCAGGACCGGCACCCGCTACAATAACATCATATCTTCCGGTCACTTCTACCGGTTTGTTGTAATTTATTGTTTCCATTTTTATGGGGATTTATGGGGATTTATGGGGATTTATGGGGATTTATGGGGATTTATG
>DAWBVG010000529.1:0-2956 GCA_052279865.1 Muribaculaceae bacterium | reverse complement strand
GAATATATGGATCCAAATGGCGATGGTTTGAAATCGAGATAGAAGCCGCCATGCGTGAAGGCGACTTTTTCGAAGCCGTGACATTCGAGTTTAATGTGTAATGTTTAGTGTAATGTGTAATGTTTAATGTTTAATGTGTAATGGGTAATTTACGGATTCAACGTTTCTTGAAATAGTCGTTATACATTTTTATGCCAAAGACTATTGCAGAGCAAGTGGCTGTTATCAGATTGGTAATGTAAAGAGGAGCGTTGCCAAGCATAAAACCCTGGATAACAAAGAACACTGATCCTAAGAACATCAGAAGGAAAGTAGGAAGCGCGATACCATCTGTATCACGTGTGCGGATTGTATATATAGCCTGAGGCAGATATCCAAACACCATACATATTGCGGCTGCATAGCCGATGATCGTTACGAGCATTTTTTTAGGTTTTAGGCTTTAGGCTTTAGGCTTTAGGCTTTAGATCAGAAACAAACTATCTCACTATTTATACCTTTAGCCATAAAGTTTCTATCTTTGTTTAATAATTTCAGCATTTAGGTTTTAGGCGAAGCTTTCTAAAGCCTAAAACCTAATACCTAATTTAAACATTTAACATTATAATTGGGTTCTCGGGAAAGCGTCGATAAAAGAGCCCGGGGTCGCGTTAAGTATTTCCACACCACGGGTGTCAGCAAACTCCTTGACCGCGAAATAACTTCGGAAAGCGATCGAGAAACTTTCATATATCTGGTGAAGGTGAATATCCTTATAAAGGCTTTCCACTCGGTCGCGCTCTTTCTCATTATCCCGATAGAAATGCGGCTGCACCGACACCACACGATTATTATCCGTCACCCATAACGTCTTGCTCCAACTGTGGTCAGCTCCCGTGAGCAGAATCCGGGAATAACCTTCGCGAATAGCTGTCATCAGCGATGGCACCAGCACATTGCGTGGTCTTGGCATTGCGAGCCCTCGTCCGTACAAAAGTCTCATAAGCCATTTCCAACCCGATGCCGGAGTCAGATTAAAATACTTCACCTCAATATTCTCGGGCAAACCTATAAGATCTTTCGACCTCTTTTGCTTTACGGGAACATAGAGCGTCATCTTCCAGTCTACACGACGCAACGCCGCCCACATCTCCTCAACGTTACCCTGCTTTACGGTCTGAAAAAAAAGTCCGTCGGCAAGAAGATGTATCTCGGGTTTAAGGTCAAAGAAATCCTGTGTCAGAGGGGCGAAATTTACCGAAAGCAGATCATTAGCCTCAAGCACATCTTTATGATTGTCAATAGCATCGCGAAGTGACGGTCCGTTTCCCATCACTATCAGCGTGCCTTTGTTTTCAGAAGACTTGCCGGAAGGTTGTCGCGACATCAGCGCCACCTTCAGTAAAGATGCCATCGAGTCGGCACACGCTCCAAAAACGCTCTTTATCTTATCTGCTTTTCCCATCAATTTTAATTATAAATTATCTACAAAATTGCGAAATAATTGTTATTTTTGCAAAAATAATTTACACCTGGCTGTTTAACATTATAGCCGTATTCTCCTCATTTTGATGATTTGGCAATATAGATAATTAAAATATATATTAAAAAAATGACAATCAATCAAAAACTTGCAGATGCAATCAACGACCAGATAAATGCAGAATTCTGGTCAGCGTTCCTTTATCTTTCTATGGCATGCTACTGGGAACAGCAAGGTCGCAGTGGAGTTGCAAACTGGTTTAAAGTGCAGTTCAAAGAAGAACAGGCACATGCTGAAATCTTCATCGATTACCTGCATGCTCGTGGCGGTGAAGTAAAACTCCAGCCAATCGAGAAGATGAAACAGACATGGAGTTCACTTGAAGAGACTTTCAGCGACACCCTTACACATGAGATGGGGGTGACAAAACGCATCAACGATCTTTACGCCCTTGCAGAGGAAGAAAAGGATTATGCTACCCGCCAGATGCTGAACTGGTATATCGCAGAGCAGGTGGAAGAGGAGCATAATGTGCAGGATATTCTCGACAATCTCAAACTTGTGAACGGTGATGGCACCGGCATCCTTCAGATTGACCGAGAGCTTGCCACTCGCACATATGTTGCCCCCAGCATATCAAAGGATTAACCCACTGAAAGGATAGACTCCAATTGGTTAAAATTAAGAAAGAATAATAATTATGGAAAAAATTCCGTAATTATTATTCTATTTGAAAAATTTTGACTAATTTTGCATCGAATAGATGACAGGGGAAAGGGAACAGGGAACAGGTAAAAGGAAAATTAAAAGGCAAAATAACATTAAAACCCAAATAAATATCTAAGATTTATGGCAACATTGGATTTGTCCCAGTATGGGATCAAAGATGTGAAGAACATCATTCACAATCCCTCTTATGAAGAGCTTTTCAAGGATGAGACCAACCCCGAGCTTGAGGGTTATGAAAAAGGAATCCAGACCGACCTTGGTGCTGTTGACGTATTCACAGGCGTTTACACCGGTCGTTCACCCAAAGATAAATATCTCGTAAAAGACGAGGAAACAGAAAACACTGTATGGTGGACAACTGAAGAATATAAGAACGACAACAAACCCATCACTACCAAAGTATGGGATGAGCTTCGCGAAAAAGCAGTGAAAGAGCTTAGCGACAAGACTCTTTATGTTGTTGACTGCTTCTGTGGCGCTAACCCCGCTACTCGTCTGAGCGTTCGTTTCATCATGGAGGTTGCATGGCAGGCTCACTTCGTGACCAACATGTTCATCCGTCCTTCAAAAGAGGAACTCGAAAACTTCAAACCCGACTTTGTTGTGTTCAACGCATCTAAAGCTAAATGCGAGAACTACAAAGAGCTCGGTCTCCACTCTGAGACAGTGGTTGCCTTCAACATCAAACAGCGCGAGCAGGTTATCATCAACACCTGGTATGGCGGTGAGATGAAGAAGGGTATGTTCTCTATGATGAACTACTTC
>DAWBVG010000528.1:0-5797 GCA_052279865.1 Muribaculaceae bacterium | reverse complement strand
GATGTGTATAAGAGACAGCTTGCGAATTGCCTTCTTTATCATAGAATCGTGATCAAGACACAGATGTGGGATATTATTAAAATCAACCCAATGAGCATTATGAGATTTCAGGATACCATGATCAATATCCGGAAAATTAAGAAGCGCGGAATACGCCACGGAGACCACCCTTTTCCCCGGATCCCTGTCCACCTCACCGAATGTGCCTATCTGATGCATATACACACCATCAAGACCGGTCAGATCTTTTAATACTCTTCGGGCAGCATTGTCAACACTTTCATCAGAATTAACAAACCCTCCCATTAATGACCATTCACCTTTTTGCGGTTCAAAATCGCGCTTGGTGAGGAGGAGCTTCAAACTCCCCTCATTCAAGCCGAATATAATGCAATCAACGCTTAAATATAAGCGGTCATGTTGATGATAATAATCATTCGTTGTCTGTGCCATTTCAGACTCTTTCAATACTAAATAAAGGTTTTGAATATTCCTGATTCGCTACGAACCTGAATATTACCAGAAATAAACATAGAATGCCACTGTGATGCCAAGGATAATGACAGTGTTGACAATATCCCAAGCATTCCAGCTCTGACGCGTTGCAAGTCTTTGTTCGGGTGTCGATGTGCCGAATACCAGACCCTGGATTTTTGAAGCATCCGGAGCTTTTGTGCACAAGGAAACCACAAAACCGACAGCAAGACAAAGAAGCAGCATCCATCCGCAGAAAAACAGCCAGTTCTCATCATAGAAAATCTGCTGGAATAAACTCGGATTTTCAGATGAACCTGCTTCTACACCGATGTTTGAATAATAAATCTTTGCACCAAGTCTGGTAAGACCGACAATCAAACCAGTCAACAATGCCCACATACCGCCTTGTGCGGAAGCTCTTTTCCAGACTATACCGATAAGGAACGCAGCGGCAATTCCCGGAGCAAGCACTGACTGAACATCCTGGAGATAGAGATAAAGCACATCTCCAATGGAACGCATCACCGGGATCCAGAGGATACCGAGAATAACGATTACAACTGTTGCTGCCTGACCGATCTTTACAAGTTTCTTAGGATCAGTTTTGGGTTTGAAACGCTGGTAGAAGTCAATCGTAAACAACGCAGCTGAAGAGTTGAACAATGATGCGAGCGAGCTCATCAAAGCCGCAAGGATACCACATACGATAAGCCCCTTGATTCCGGCTGGTAGAAGTTTGGCTACCAAAGTCGGGAATGCGGCATCTGAATTAGGAAGTCCATTGGGAAGCATCGGAAGGAAAGATCCGAGTTTCTGATGAAGTGCGAAAGCAATCATGCCGGGGATAAGGAAAAGGAATACCGGCAGAAGCTTCAAATATGCACCAAATATTGTGCCTCGTCTTGCTTCCCTCTCATTTTTACCAGACAACACACGCTGCACGATAAACTGGTCTGTGCACCAATACCAAAAGCCGATTACTGCAGAGCCAATCAGGGCACCAAGCCAAGGATACTGAGGATCATTGTTGTCACGAATGAGATTAACCATGGTATCTCCATATTCATTTACCTTTACAGAGGAGCAAATACGCATCATTTCGTCCCAGCCGCCAAGTTCTTTCAAACCAAGAACCAAGATAATCAGAGAGCCAAGAAGCAATATAGGTGTCTGAAGCACAGATGTGTACAACACTGATTTCATACCGCCGAATATAGTGTAAAGTGCTGTTATAAGCACCAACCCCACAGCAGCGATCCAGAAGAAATCGATTCCCCAAAGTTGGTCAATACCGAAGACTTGTTGGAACACGAGTCCACCGGCATATACTGTTACAGCAACTTTGGTGAGCACATAGCTTATTAACGAGATTGTTGCGAGGATTGTACGGGACTGAGGATTAAACCTGCGCTCAAGAAATTCCGGCATGGTATAAACCATCGAACGAGAGTAAAAAGGCACAAATACCCAACCTAGTATGAGTATCATCCAACCCTGAATCTCCCAATGTGCCATTGCCATTCCTGAAGAAGCACCTGAACCGGCAAGACCAATGAGATGTTCTGAGCCAATATTGGATGCAAAGATAGATGCTCCTATCGCTATCCATGTCGCATCTTTGCCACCAAGAAAATAATCGGCGGCATTGTTCTGTTTCTGGCGCATCACCCACACTATTATCCCTATCAGGGCTAAAGCGAAAATGGCGATTACTATCCAGTCTAAAATTGCCATAATGTTAGTAGTTTAGCTATTAAATTGTGATATAATTTATTTCTTTGTGGAAAACTTGTAGATACAAGTGCTGTTATATGTTTCACCCGGACGCAATGTTGCAGAGGGCCATGCTGGCTTGTTTGGCGTATCGGGATATTTTTGTGTTTCAAGACAAAGACCATGTCTCTGATTATAGATTTTGGCTTTCTTTCCTGTTACTGTGCCATCAAGGAAGTTACCGGTATAGAATTGAACGCCGGGTTCGTTGGTAAACACCTCAAGCATGATTCCAGAACGAGGATCAGTAACTCTTGCCGCGCAATCCTCAAGATTACCCTTAGTGTCTAATACGAAGTTATGGTCAAAACCTTTGGCATACTTAACCTGAAGATATTCTGATTCGATATCTTTGCCAAGAAGTTTCTCTTCTGTAAAGTCCATAGGAGTATCCTTCACCGGCAGGATTTCTCCTGTTGTCATAAATGTGCTGTCAACGGGTGTGAAATTGGTAGCATTGATCCATACCATCTCATCTGTCACGCTAAGTTCTGGATCACCAGAGAGATTAAAATAGGAGTGGTTGGTCATATTTATGATAGTAGGCTTATCTGTTGTTGCTGAATAATCAATGCGGAGAGCATTATCATTCTGAAGAGTATAGGTAACCTGCGCATTTACATTCCCCGGAAATTGATTATCACCGTCAGGTGAATCAATAGAAATAGTCAAAGTGGAGTCGGTAGCATTTTCCACTTTATATACTCTATATTGCCACCCGAGAGTTCCCATGTCTGTTCCACCATGCAGACAATGTCCGAAATTATTCTGTGGAAGTTGTATTGTATCTCCGTCAATAACGAAGCGCCCTTGGTTTATGCGGTTTGCATAACGACCGATGGCTGCGCCAAAATCAGTTTTATTTACATCCGGCAGATATGCTCCGATGCTGTCAAAACCTAAAACCACATCCTGAAAATTACCATCCTTGTCAGGAACCATGATGGAAACAATGCGGCCACCATAGTTAGTGATACAAACCTCCATGCCGGAAGCGTTGGTAAGAGTAATAAGTGAGGTAGAATCCCCATTAACGACAGATTCAAAGTTCTTGGGATCAAGTCCCGACTTAGTCAGCTGAGGTGCGTCTTTTCCTGAGCTGCAAGAGCAAATACCCGCAAATGCAAGGATAAGTGCCGAATAACCAAGGAGTTTCATGATAGATATATTTAATAAAACTTTAAAATTAATTCACCTTAAGATATAGATTCTTAGAGTCTTCAATTAATGGGTGTAAAATTAACACTTATTATTTATTTAAGAACTTTTTTTTATATGTTATAAAACATGTTTTTCTTTTCAGGTATTGATTGTAACTTTGTATTACATTATGAATACCTTCTTGAAATAATGTGTATTGTTAAGCGATGATCGTCTAATTAATGAGTCATCCTTTGTTATTTACCGATTTGGGGTAACAGAGGTGTGTTATTAATAGAGCGTCAATTTAGATATTTTATTATAGACTATCTCACTAAATCATGAAAAAAATATTTCTTTATTCACTGGTTGCAGCATCATTAATGATGTCAGCGACCCTTCCGGCATCAGCTGCAAATGACAAGTCAGTCAGCCATGGCAAGTTTGAGGCGGGCAAAGGGACATTCCTTCTTAATGGCGAACCATTCGTTGTCAAAGCGGCAGAGCTCCATTACCCTCGTATTCCCAAGGAATATTGGGAGCACAGAATTAAAATGAGTAAAGCTTTGGGAATGAACACCATCTGTCTTTACACCTTCTGGAATTCGCATGAACCCAAAGAGGACCAATTCGACTTTACAGGTCAAAATGATCTTAGGGAATTCATCAAGCTTTGTCAGAAAAATGACATGAAAGTGATTCTCCGTCCCGGTCCCTACGTATGCGCAGAATGGGAAATGGGCGGACTTCCCTGGTGGCTTCTTAAGAAAAAGGATATACGTCTGCGCGAAAGCGATCCCTATTTCCTTGAACGTGTTGACAAATTCCAGAAAGCGGTTGCAGAGCAAGTCGGGGACCTTACAATTTCTGATGGCGGACCGATAATTATGGTTCAGGTCGAGAATGAATATGGTTCTTTCGGTTTCGATAAACAATACATATCAACTATCCGAGACATGCTTCGAAAAAATTTTGGTGAAAATGTCACATTATTCCAGTGTGACTGGTCATCAAATTTCGAAAATAATGGTCTTGAAGATCTTATATGGACCATGAATTTCGGCACTGGAGCAAACATAGATGATCAGTTCCGTCGGCTGAAAGAATTACGTCCGGAAAGTCCACTTATGTGTTCTGAATTCTGGAGCGGCTGGTTCGATAAATGGGGAGCAAATCATGAAACGCGTCCCGCAGCAGATATGATAGCGGGAATTGACGAGATGTTGTCTAAGAATATTTCGTTCAGTCTCTATATGACTCATGGTGGCACCAACTGGGGACATTGGGCAGGTGCTAACTCTCCCGGATATGCTCCCGACGTAACATCATATGATTATGATGCTCCAATTAACGAACAGGGCGCCCCAACACCCAAATATTGGGAGCTTCGCAAGGCTTTGGAAAAATATACTGATGGCAAACAGGCTCCCGTACCGGCTTCTATAAAAACAATGGAAGTGAAACCTTTCAATTTCTCAATGGTCGCACCTTTGTTCTCAAATCTTCCCGAGCCCAAGAGCGATATAAATATCCGCACAATGGAGGAGTATGATCAGGGATTCGGCAGTATCATCTATCAGACAACATTGCCTGAACTTGCAAATGGGGGCGTTCTTACGGTAAATGATCCCCATGATTACGCGCAGATTTTTGTAGATAACAAATATATTGGTAAACTTGATCGCAGAAATGGAGAAAAACAACTGACCCTCCCCCCTTGTAAAAAAGGCGCGAAACTCGATATTTTTGTTGAGGCTATGGGAAGGATCAACTTCGGACGTGCAATTAAGGATTTCAAAGGTATTACAGATAATGTGACCGTCACGGAAGACAGAAATGGCTATGTGTTTACCTGTGATCTTAAAAACTGGAAAGTCTATAACCTTGAAGATGTTTATGAGAATTACACAAATCTTAAATATTCTCCGGTTAGTTCATTTTCACTCAACGATGACGGTCGCCTTCCACGTGGTGTCTATAAAGGCACTTTTAACGTTAGCAAACCGGCTGATACATTCCTCAATTTCGAGAAATGGGGAAAGGGTTTGGTATATGTAAATGGTAAAGGCATCGGCAGAATATGGGAAATCGGTCCGCAACAAACTCTCTACGTGCCGGGAGCATGGCTAAAGAAAGGAGAGAATGAAATATTGGTTTTTGATATACTCGGACCTAAAGAAGCCACAAGTTTTGGTTCAAAAACACCCGAACTTGATAAGTTGCAGGTAAAGAAACCTCTCACCCATCGCGAACCGGGTCAAGAACTTGATCTGACAGGACATAATCCCGTGATGTCCGGAACTTTCCCGGCTGGTAACGGATGGAAAGAAATTAAATTCGAAGCACCCGCATCCGGAAGATATCTCTGTATCGAAGCAGACAATGCTCATGATGGCAAAGAGAGGGC
>DAWBVG010000527.1:0-3490 GCA_052279865.1 Muribaculaceae bacterium | reverse complement strand
CTTAGAAACTGTTTAAATTTATTACGAAAAAATTATCTTAAAAAATATCAAGTAGCGTCGATTATAACCGACGCTACTTGATGGATATGACGTGTATATTAGTTCTTGAATTGGGGATCGTGGGCAAGCAGCCACTGCGCGATCTGCACGGCGTTGAGGGCAGCGCCTTTCTTTATCTGGTCTCCTACGACCCAGAAGCTAAGTCCGCAGTCATCGCAAAGGTCTTTGCGAAGTCTTCCGACGTAGACAGGATCCTTGTCGGCGATATGTAGAGGCATGGGATAGAATTTCTCTCCATTTTTCTCTTCTATAACAACCAGACCCGGAGCTTCTTCGAATGCTTTGCGAACAGCCTCGCAGCTTAGGGGAGATTCTGTCTCAACCCAAATTGCTTCGCTGTGGGCGCGGAGCACCGGCACGCGGACACATGTAGCGGACACGCGGATGTCGGAGTGCATTATCTTGCGCGTCTCGTTAAACATCTTCATCTCCTCTTTGGTGTAGTCGTTTTCAGTGAAAACATCTACATGAGGAATGACGTTGAATGCCAACTGGTATTTGAATTTCTCCACAGTCGGTTCTTCGCCACGGCTTAACTGCGCTGTCTGCACTTTTAGTTCCTCCATTGCTGCCGCTCCTGCACCGCTGGCTGCCTGATATGTGGCAACACGCACGCGGCGGATATGGCTGAGATTGTCAATCGGTTTCAATGCCACCACCATCTGGATAGTGGTGCAGTTTGGATTACCGATGATATTGCGCGGACGAACCAGGGCATCCTCTCCGTTTACTTCCGGCACAACCAAGGGCACATCATCGTCCATGCGGAATGCCGAACTGTTGTCGATCATCAGTGCGCCATGGCGCGTGATGACTTCGGCAAACTCCTTGGAGGTGGAAGCTCCGGCAGAAGTGAATGCGATGTCAATGCCGGAGAAATCGGAATCGTGGGTCAATTCTTCAATCACGTATTCCTTGCCGCGGAATGTGCGCGAGCTTCCGGCGCTTCGCTTGGAACCGAAGAGGCGCATGTTGTCGATAGGAAAGTTCTGCTCGTCAAGGACGCGCAGAAACTCCTGACCTACAGCACCACTTGCTCCTACAATTGCAATGTTCATTTCAGATTAATGTTTAATGTTGAATGTTAAATGTTAAATGTTTGAATCGAAATTCAAATATTTGTGTCGATTCCATTACACATTTCACATTTAACATTCCACATTATTTATTACTGTTTCCCGGAAGTGGCAACTCCACGGTTGATTTTCTTCACAAGACCCTGGAGCACGGCACCGGGACCGAGCTCGATAAACTCGTCAGCGCCGTCGGCAATCATTGCCTCTACGTCGTATGTCCAGCGCACGGGAGCTGTGAGCTGTTTGATGAGGTTGGCTTTGATCTCTTCAGGATCAGTGTGGGGTTTGCCGTCAACATTCTGGTAAACGGGGCATACAGGTGTGCTGAACTTAGCCTCTGCGATAGCTTCAGCAAGTTCTTCCTGTGCGGGCTGCATGAGAGGGCTGTGGAATGCACCACCCACCTTAAGCTTCATTGCGCGTTTTGCACCGGCGGCGAGCATCTTCTCGCAAGCTGCATCGATACCCTCCATTGTGCCGGAGATAACCACCTGTCCGGGGCAGTTGTAGTTGGCAGGAGCGACAATATCGTCAACCTCTGCGCAGAGTTCCTCTACTTTCTCATCGGGGAGAGCGAGGACGGCTGCCATTGTGGAGGGGTGAAGTTCGCAAGCCTTCTGCATGGCGTGAGCGCGTTTTGACACAAGTTTCAAACCCTCTTCAAAGCTGAGGGCGCCGGCTGCAACGAGTGCTGAGAACTCGCCAAGGCTATGACCGGCAACCATGTCAGGCTTGAACTCTTCTCCGAGGCTCTTTGCGAGAAGCACGCTGTGGAGGAAGATAGCAGGCTGAGTTACTTTTGTCTGCTTCAGATCATCCTCTGTGCCTTCAAACATCAGGTCGGTGATACGGAAACCTAAGATATCATTGGCTTTTTCGAAATACTCTTTTGCTTCGGGATTGTTGTCGTAAAGGTCTTTGCCCATGCCGACAAACTGGGCACCCTGGCCCGGGAATACATAAGCTTTCATTCCTGTTATAATAATTTTTTGTTATTCAAAAAATATGGACGGAAATGACTCTGAGTCATTTCCGTCCGCAAAATTAGTGAATTATTCCCAATTACGGAAATAATTCTTTAATTATATCGTAGATGTCGTAAACACTTGGTGGATATAAAGGTAATAAATTTAAATGTATTAATTATTTTGTTTTGGTGCAGGTAATGAAATATAAGTAAGTTCTATTACCATAAGAAAAATCCAAATATAAGTAAAATTATTCCAAGACATGGAATAGCTAATTATTAATCCATACACAAGGAGGACAATTGTTTTTAGTCCTACTCTCAACTGGCAAGTGCAAAATTAGCGATTTGTCGGAAGAAAACATTCTTCGGGGAGTCGAAATTGAGTTTTTTCCGTGGTCTTCGGTTAATTTTATGCTGGATTTTTCGAATGAACGCATCCGAAAGGTCTGAAAACACGGTTCCCTTCGGAATATACTGACGTATGAGTTTGTTTGCGTTCTCAATGGCACCTTTCTGCCATGAGGAGTACGAGTCGGCGAAAAACACCAGGTTCGGATTCTTCATTCCTTTGGGCGCCAATGCCCTGGAGATCAACCGGTGGGAGCGAAACTCGGATCCGTTGTCGGTGGTGATCGAGCGTACCGTATGTCTGTAAGGATACAGAAGCCTGATGACAGCCTCTGCCAGCGGTCCGGGGCGTTTGCCCCCGGGCAGTCTCTCCATCAGCAGCATGTTGGTGCTTCTCTCGGTAAGGGTCACTATTGCGCCCTTGCCGTCCTTGCCAATTATGGTATCCATCTCCCAATCCCCGAAACGGCTTCCGTCCGCCTCGGCGGGACGATCATGGATGCTCACGCGATCTGGAATATTCTTTACTTTGGTAGTGCGGTCGGGTCTGCCGTGTCTGTTGTATTTCATCCTGTGGCGGCAATGAGACGCAAGCTCGCCGCTTGCATCTGCACGGATATGGCGGTAGATCAGCTCGTGGGAGATACTCCTGCCCCGTTTCTGCATATATGCCGAGATTTGTTCGGGAGACCAGTCCTCATCCCTGAGCAGATTCAGAGCCTCCCAGACAACAACGGGATCCTTGGTCCTGTTCGATGTGGTACGTTTCCTGCGTTCCAAAGCCTTTTTATGAGCCTTGTCCCACAGATAGTTACCCTTCCCTGTGGAATTGCGCCTGATTTCCCGGCTGAGTGTTGACTGACTGCACCCCACGATTGAGGCGATAATTTTTCTCTCGGTTTTTCTTTGCAGTAAGGCGAAAATTTGCGACCTTTGCTGCGAGGTTAATTGATGATACATAATGACAATACAAAATTAGTTAATCTCAAGGAGACTTCGGTCTCCTTTTTTTGTATTGTCAGTTGAAAGTTACCTT
>DAWBVG010000526.1:0-3516 GCA_052279865.1 Muribaculaceae bacterium | reverse complement strand
GATCTTGAAAATTCACGTTATGTATGGCTCCCGATTTATTTCAGCGATGATAAACCATTGATTCCCTGGGTTGACTTGTTCGCATCTCCCTCTTCGTCTATTGTAAATAAGAAAAAGGAACCATTCTGCAGTCTCGAAAAGCGTAAATTGCCTAATTTTCATGTGGACTACCCTTGCGACTCAATATAGCAAATGGCTCATGTCAGTTCACAGTCATCGCAATGAAAACGGAAGATATCATCGTATCCCCCAAATATTCGAGGTTGATATCACTGGTGACAAACTCGTGATAGGTAAGAAAAGATAGTTTTAAAGGTTAATTAAGAATGCACCGACAGGGTAGACCGAATATTCGGCTCTACCCTGTCGCGTTTAATATTGCAATTTAGTTTTTAATCTTGATTTCAAGATGTCGGTTGATGGTCTCGCCATCTTTCGTCTTTGCAGAGACACTGACGGTTGCTGAGGCGGCTTTGCCGTTGTTTCTTACTACAGCCAGGGCTCTTCCTTTCCATGCGCGATGTGTGTTGTCGAAGTAGGGATCTTCATCTTTGATATCTGCGTTTCCAAGACCTATAAGGGTGATTTCACCATCTGTTGTTACTGTCAAGGAATTGTCGGCTGTCGGAACTACATTTCCCGATTTGTCAACACATTCTATCGTTATGAAGGAAATGTCCTGACCATCGGCATCTATTTCATTGCGGTCTGCTGTAAGTCTCAGATCCGCAACTTCTCCTGCGGTTTCCAAAGTTACCTTTTCCATCACGTTGTCATCAACAATGCCCTCTGCTAAAAGTTTTCCTGGCATATAGTCAACGATAAATGTCGCTTTCATCTCCTCTGTGGATTTTTCACTCACGAGTTTGCCATTGTGATAGAGACGCACTTTCGGATAGCGTGAATATACCTCCACTTCAATTGGCGTCCCTTCGTGCCCTGTCCAGTTCCAGCTTTCGAATGTGGGCGATACACCCCATTGGGTTGTCTTGATTTTGCCATTATAACCCTCAGGTTCACGAACAGCCATATACAGTTTCTCACCATCTACGTTCCAGAGCATCGAACGGTAATGGCTGATCGGTTTGCGAAGTCCGGTCATATCAATATCCCCGCAATAAGCCGCATGCCAGGGATACAGAGGACGATGGTAATGCTCACCCTCCACATCTCCTTCATAATACCATCTTCCTATTCCTGATTCACCGATGTAGTCAATGGCTGTCCAGACAAAATCTCCTATTACATACTGATGATCCTGCGCCATCCGGTAGTTTGCCCATGCATCCTTAGGATAAGATTCAGTCTGCATCATCACACGCTCCGGCACGCGTTCATGATCTCCTTCAGCCTTATGGATCATATAATTGTAACCTACAATATCATGTTCTGCTGCCAGCGGATCATAAATCTCCCAATCCGAGTCCCATGAGGCAAGAGCCTGAGTCACCGGGCGTGTCGGATCAATTGCCCTACATACACCTGCAAGCATACGGGCATCGGTGACAGCCTGGGACTTCTTCCTCTCCATAATCTCATTGCCGATACTCCAGCAGAAAATTGAGGGATGGTTACGGTCGCGCATCACCATTGCCGCAGCGTCCTTGGCAGCCCATTCATCAAACAGAAGATGATAGTCATGACTGTTTTTTTCATCTCTCCAGCCGTCAAAAGCTTCATCGATCACGAGCAATCCAATTTCATCGCAGGCGGTCAGGAATGCTTCCGACGGGATGTTGTGAGATGTTCTGACAGCATTGAATCCGGCGGCTTTGAGCATCTCTGCTTTGCGGCGCTCTGCACGGTCATAGGCAGCGGCTCCAAGAATTCCGTTGTCGTGATGCACGCAGCCTCCGTTGAGTTTCATGGGCTCTCCGTTCAGACGAAAACCATCGGAAGCGGAATAGCTTATTGTGCGGAATCCGAAGGGTTGCTCAATGTAATCAATTGTTTTACCATTCTCCTTTATGGTTACTTTGGCAGTGTAAAGATTCGGATTGTTGGTAGACCAAGCCTTTGCCTGCGGCACAGAAAGTGTCATCTTAACCGTTTCGTCAGTCTTAGGCTTTATTTTCACGGTTTCAGTCTTGCTGATGCCCTCAACCTCAGCTGTAACGTTTAATACACGTTCTTTTGAGGAGCTGTTTTCAGCCTTGACGGATATATCTGCTGTTGTCAGGTTGGGTGTTTGTATTGCAACACCCCAATCTGCGATGCGGACTTCCGGTGTTTCTATAAGCCATACATTGCGATAGATTCCTGAACCTGAATACCATCGGCAATTTTTTTGGTTGGAATTATCAACTTTGACGGCTATCTTGTTCTCTCCCTTTTTAAGAAACGGAGTCATATCCACAAAGAAAGAGGAATAGCCATATGGATGCCCTCCGGCACGCTTTCCGTTGACATATACCTCCGACCGTTCATAGACACCTTCGAAATATAGCTTTATCTTGCGCTCACGTGATAGTTTCTTCAAATTGAAATCTTTGACATACCAAGCTGTTCCGGCAGGAAGATATCCCCCGTCATTCCCCGGGGTAGCATTGCGATCGAAGGGTTGGAGCACACTCCAATCGTGCGGAAGCCGCACATCCTGCCACCGCTCATCGTCAATCGAACCTACGGTCTGATTCACCGTCAGATTGTCGGTCAGATGAAACTTCCAATTATCATTGAAAAGAGTTTTCCGACCTTCCGCATATCCACCCGCTGCAGTCGCCAAAATCAGCAACCCAAACAACACAAACTTCCGATACTTGTACATTAGATTATTGTTCAGTTTAAAAGTACGTAAACACTACTAATTAAACGATATAAACATTTAAATCTTGCGTGGGAAGTAAGAATGTAATTATTATCTCTGGGTTATTTAGCTTTAGGGTTTGGGAATGTCTTGTCGAGCCAGTTGAAGATTGCAGTGAATACACTCTTCCTTACAGATGGTTTTGAGAGCACGAGGTCGTGAAGACCATTAGGAATGATGACTTCTGTCACGTTTTTGCCTAACTTGCGCCCGGTAGCTGCCATTGTCTTGACATTGAGCACTGCATCCGATGTTTTGTATTCTTCTGTCGAGTCGCCTGCCTTTGCCGATTTATCGGAATGGAGGAAGAGCACGGGCACCTTGATTTCTCCTTGTTTCAATCCTTGCTGGGCATCATCTATGGCTTTGATCCATTCAGCATCGACATCCGGCATGATATCCGGTTTCCAATTGGTGTTATATATCCATTCTCCTCCGAGATGACGGGCAAGAGTAGCGGCATATTTGTTTGTGCCGTCTCCCTTAACCCTGAATTTTGGATGGAAGCGGGCGATGCGTTTCAACACAGGTATGCCCAATTTGATTGCTGCCGGAGAAAGATTCCATGTGAGGAAAGGGCTGTTGAGAATCAATCCTTTGATTGCAGGATCGGGAGCTTCCATCATATATAGGGAAGTCGACAGTCCACCAGTGGAATGTCCGATGAGAATAATCTCCGTGATGCCGTCAGCCTTCATTATGTCTACTCC
>DAWBVG010000525.1:0-2181 GCA_052279865.1 Muribaculaceae bacterium | reverse complement strand
TGGAATCTGATAATGGTGCATTAAAAAAAGATGCTCCTATTTCATTTGAGTCTAATTACCGGCAATATGGGTATCGTTCTATTAAAGATATGCCATGCAAAGTTATATATAAGGCTGTTTCACAAAATGAAACATTGCATGATCCAATGAAGGAATTGGGGTGAAAAATATGTACTTATCAAGAGTTGAATTAGATATTAGTAAAAAACAGACACAAGTTGCTTTATCCGCACGTAATAAGTTTCATGGTGCGATTGAAAATACATTTTTTGGTGAAGATGACGAACGGTTAAGAAATCTTTGGCGTATTGATAAAGTGAACGGAAAGATGTATCTGTTATTATTGAGCAGATTAAAGCCGGATTTATCGAATTTAGTAAAACAGTTTGGTGTTGCTTCGTCGACATTTGAAACCAAGGAATATGATGTTTTATTGAATCGGATTACAGAACAGTCAGTTTGGCAGTTTAGATTAGTTGCCAATCCAACCAAATGTTTAAAAAAAGCAAATGGAAGAGGCAAGAGAGTGGCACATGTTACTCCGGAACATCAGAAAGAGTGGCTTGTAAGACAAGCAGAAAAACATGGTTTTCAAATTTCAGGGGAAAGTCTGCAAATTATGGATTCTACGTGGATGATGTTCAATAAACGCGGAGAAAGGATGGTGCGAGCGTTAGCGGTTACTTATGAAGGACTATTAAAAGTTACCGATGTGGAAAGATTCAGGACAGCATTAATTGATGGAATTGGACGTGAGAAAGCCTATGGCATGGGGTTACTTACGATTATGAGGACAAATTCATGGATGGACTAAAAAAGCCAGAATTGCAGGCTTTAACAACTGTAAAAGATCGTATTACATTTCTTTATGTAGAGAGATGTAAAATCAGTCGGGATAGTGGTGCAATTACGATTCATGATGAACAGGGAACCAAATCAATTCCGGCGGCAATGGTTAGTGCATTGTTGTTGGGACCAGGAACGGATATATCTCATAGAGCAGTAGAATTGATAGGTGATGCGGGTGCTTCTATTGTATGGGTGGGGGAGCACGGCGTCAGATACTATGCAAGTGGACGAGCACTCACAAATCATGCAACGTTATTGTTAAAGCAAGCAAAGTATGTAAGCAATGAAAAATTACATATACAGGTTGCAAGAAAGATGTATCAGTTAAGATTTCCGAATGAAGATGTATCCAAATTGACAATGCAACAACTTCGGGGACGAGAAGGAAGTAGAGTAAGAAATATTTACAGGCAGCAGTCCAAGAAATGGAATGTTGAGTGGAAAGGGCGCAATTATAATCCAGAAGCTTATGAAAATGGTGACTTAGTTAATAAATCATTATCCGCAGGAAATGTTTGTTTATATGGAATTGCTCATTCGGTTATTTGTGCATTGGGATGCAGTCCGGGATTGGGATTTGTTCATGTAGGACATGAGTTATCATTTGCATATGATATAGCAGATTTATATAAGGCTGAAGTTACGATTCCGATTGCATTTGAAATAGCGGCTAGTAATGTAGAAGATGTAGGCAGTGAAACAAGAAGAAGAGTGCGAGATGTATTGAAAAGCGGGCAAATATTAGACCGAATGGTACATGACATCAAATGGTTGTTACTGGATGATTTTAGTGAGGAAGACTATAAAAGTACTTTATATTTATGGGATAATATTGACGGCAATAAGGAACATGGCGTATCTTATTAGAGGAAGTAGAGATGGTGGTGTTATCAGTAACAAATTGTCCGCAGCAATTGCGCGGCGATTTAACAAAATGGTTTATTGAAATTGATATTGGTGTATATGTTGGAAAGATTACAGCAAGAGTTCGTGAGAAAATATGGAGTCGTGTATGTGATAATATTAAGACTGGAAAAGCAATTATGGTATATTCGACTAATTCGGAGCAAGGTTTCGCCATATTAACACATAATACTGCGTGGACTCCTATAGACTGTGAGGGAATATGGCTTATGCAAAAGAGCAATTATACTACAGACTCATTGCCACAAAGTCAGTTGGTGAAAGGTTTTAGTAAAGCTGCTCAATATGCAAAGCGGAAAACATATAGAAATGCTTCTATAAAGCAATATGTCATTCTTGATTTGGAGACGACGGGATTAAATTTTGATTCTGATCGAATTATAGAAATTGGGATGCTTAGAGTAGAGG
>DAWBVG010000524.1:0-3584 GCA_052279865.1 Muribaculaceae bacterium | reverse complement strand
CTAGGAATCCATTGTAGAATGCATTTGTGGCACCAAGTGCCATGTAGTTTCAGCCGAATGAATGGAGGTGGTAGCTTATACGCATAAGCTCATCCATCATCGTGCGGATCACCTGTGCCCTCTTGGGAATCTCAAGACCCATGGCTTTCTCTATGCAGGCACAGAGACAATGACGGTTCTGATGAGCCGACATATAATCCATTCGGTCAGTGAAATGAAGAATCTGGGGATATGTCATTCCCTCGGTGAGCTTTTCGATTCCTCTGTGGATATAACCGGAAACCACATCCACTTTCTTCACGATCTCTCCATCAAGAGAAGCGCGGAAACGCATCACACCGTGAGTAGAGGGATGCTGCGGACCGATATTCACTACATATTCATCTTCATTAAACACCTTGCGGGGCTCCTCTTTGATCTTACCGTCGGCATCCTCCACAAAAACACGCGAATCGTCCTCGTTTTTCTCATCCTCGAGACGGATGGGATTCAATTCGGGATTCGCGTCATAATCTTTACGGAGTGGGTGACCAACCCAATCATTGCGAAGGAAGAAACGTCGCATGTCGGGATGGTTAATAAACTTGATACCGAACATGTCGTAAACTTCACGTTCCTGGAAATTAGCTACTTTCCAAAGATCGCTCACGCTATGGATATAGGCGTCGTCTCGGTTTTCAGCTTCCACTTTTACAGCCACCATTCCCCAGTTATGGGAGGTGGAGGTAAGATAGTACACAACTCCGATTGTCTCTTTCCAGTCCATACCTACTACGGCTGAAAGGACATCGAAATCGAGATCTTTATTCTCCTTGAGGCTTTTCGCCAACGGATACCACTTCTTTTCGGGAACATTCACCAAAAGACACTCCCCTTCTTCAAAGGTAGCGTCAGGACAAATCTTACCGATAATTTCTTTTATATCGCTCATGGTTAAAGTCAATGCGTCTAAATACTTTTCAATGTATTATCCGATCTCACCCCTCTCCTCGGGATGCTCGGCGAAAAATTCCTCTATCTTCTCCTTGCGGTTTGTGCCACCGAAGAATTTCTGCACTTTGATCTTGCGCTGAAGCTGCATCAGACCATAGAACATTGCCTCCGGACGGGGAGGACATCCCGGGATATATACATCCACAGGAAGAATCTGGTCGACACCGGGAACCACACAATATGAATTCTTGAAGGGACCGCCCGAAACAGCGCAACCACCGCAAGCAATCACATACTTAGGCTCGGCAAGCTGCTCATAAAGGCGACGCATCACGGGAGCCATGCGGTGAACGATTGTTCCCTGCACCATAACATAATCCGCCTGACGGGGAGAGTTACGTGCAACCTCGAAACCGAAACGTGCCATATCATAACGGGCGGCTCCAAGACTCATGAACTCGATTGCACAGCAACTTGTACCGAAACACAGCGGCCACAATGAATTGGAAATACCCCAGTTGATAAGTTCATCAAATTTGCCGACAACCACGTTGGCGCCGGTTGCGTTGAGTTCGTCTACAAGTTTATCGATATACTCGTTATCCTTGAAGTCCTCACGCGTCATGCTTTTAATCTTGTCTACTCCCATTTCAATGCTCCTTTCTTCCAGGCATAGGCCAGACCCATAATCAGCACAAACATAAAAATAGCGATGCAGAGAAGACCCTGGGGACCAAGTCCGCGCATTACAACCGACCACGGCCAGAGGAACACAGTCTCAACATCGAAAATAAGAAACAGGATTGCAAAAATATAATATCCTGCCTTAAACTGAATCATTGATTCTCCCCGAGTAGGAATACCACACTCATATGGTTCAGATTTTTTAACTGAAAAAGATCTCGGAGAAATCAGTTTGGCTATAAGGAGCGCCGCAAACACGAGTCCGATACCCGTGAGAACTGCCGTCACCGACAACGCGCCATTGCCTATCTCCAGCAATAGATTCATATCTGCTTATAGTTTAATATGTTAGTCTAAAATCCGGTTTAAAAATTACAAGTTCTCCCCTTTTGCAGGGATAAACTTATCTGCAAAGGTACTAATTTTTCTCTATCCGACAAACCATTTTTTGCTCAAAACCTTAAAATTTGTGAAATATACCGAGATGGGACAAATAAAAAGTGAAAATATCCATCTAAAGGTGTCAATATGAAAAATGCGCTCCCCTTGCGGAAGCGCATTCATATTTATTTATATTCTTTCTACTACTCTTTACCTACCTTTGTGATGCAAGTGCCGGAGAATTGTCCATTGTATTTTCCTGCTACTTTATAAATAATTGATCCAGATGTCAGATCGCCAAGAACATCACAACGGAAGCTATTGAATGTATATTGAGGATCAGCTGTTGCACTGCCTGATTCATAAACTTTCGCAACAACCTCAGTGCCTTCAACGTGAATACCTGCAGCGCTGAATGTTACAGGGAGTTTCTCCAGAACAAGGTTTTTGGCAGTCATCTCCTCAGTGAACTTCACATTATAAAGCACTACTGTAGCAGTCTTTTCCTTAACATTCAGGACTACGCGATAGAGCATATCCTTAGTGTTATAGCTCTGACCGCCGGCGTTATCTGTAGATGTGGTTTCACCACGGAAAGTCATGTCGGGCCAGAATGTGCGCACTCGATAAGCTCCTATATTATAATGCATGATGGAATATCTGAAATCCGAAGGATACGAAACCTGCGGAGCACCCTGCACCTCGGGTGGCATATATGCCATCGGTGTCAGCTGACATTCAAGATCGGTGATATTCTCCTGATTGGATGCTGTGCCGGCTTGCATCTTCTCGATATTGATGATCTGATAATAATTGGTTTCAAACTGATACATTCCCGAAGTAAACGGCATGGTACCGGTGACAAACGATATGTTACCGGATCCGATAGGAAGCTCGGTAGCCATGGTCGTGGTGCCTGCCACCATATCGAAATTGAATCTGTAAATAGATCCCGTCACCACAGGGTCTCCCCCGTCAATAGTATTGGTGATGAAGCTATAGGTAGTCACCGGCAACGTAAGCGTTGAAACGCTGTCATTATTTTTGCAAGATGCAAGCGTCATAAGCGTTGCTGCAGTTGCCACAAAAAGTAATTTTTTCATTCTTATTCTCAATTAGTTGTAAATATCAGTTAATATAGCAATAACATAATAACGCCCCCATCCTCTCCTTATTATATCTTTTCACATTTATTCACTAACCAAACCGCCTACCAAACCGCCTATCAACTTTCAATACCCATCGGTATCTGCCAAGCCAAACCAATCAAAATAATTTTTCTCTAACCATTAAACCACTTCTCATCATAGATGGAAATATATTGATCTCCAACCACTTTAACTTCAATATCACCGTTTATCGAACTGCGCCCGATAAAGTAAGAAGGAATAAGTAAGAAGTCATAGGGAGGAATTGGCGCGCCTGGAAATTTTGTATCGGACGGTGCATCAGACTGTAGCTGCTGTTGCTCGCAACTGCAGCCTCGCTGCAAGGAAGAGGAATCTTATCCTTTATTTGTGCTGCAGTTGCGAGCAACAGCAGCTACGTCTTGATACTCACCTTAGAGGCGCGCCAATTCACCTTTT
>DAWBVG010000523.1:0-6348 GCA_052279865.1 Muribaculaceae bacterium | reverse complement strand
TCTCCAAGACAATTGCTTCGCTGAAACCGTTTCAGCGGACAAAGGCCTATCGCTACACTGCCGAGCAATGTCAAGCAGAATTTGCGATATGGTATTTACGATTAAGAAGCAGTGACTTCCGTGAGACACATTTTTCCGATATAGTAAAATGTGAAATGCTTATTCCAGCAGAAGGAGATGTCATCGATTCGGATACTATTGATGTAATATGTGCAAATTTAATACGAGAGGCATATCCTGTATGCTATGGTGCCGATTCGCGATGGGCAAATCATTTATATCCGGTATTCCTAACAGAGAAATACTGTAAGTCAAACTATATTGACAATAACATAATCCTCAATCTCTTTTGATGAAAACTAAAACTATAATAGGGAAAGTATCGGCGACAGAGAAATGTCCGTCAACGATTGATGAATTCTACTTCTGGACAGACAAGAAGCAGATATTGAGTCCATTTGACATTATAAAAGTCGAGCATGAACATTCCTCTATAACATATGGTGTCATTGAGGAGATCAATCATGTAACAGATGCGTTAAGTCATTTCACAAGTTACATTTCAAGTGATTTTGGAGATACGGGTGTAAACATCGGAAATATGAATCGCCTTGGCATGAACTATGTTAAGGCGAGAGTTATATGTAATACAGAAAATATATATACCCCTGTTTTAGATAGTCGTCAAGTTTCACTGTGCGATGAGGACGATGTGCGAACCGCATTAGGACTTACTGAAAACGAAGTTAAGAATCCTCTCGTTTGCGGATATCTGGAGATGTATAAAGGAGAAAATGCGATTAAAGTAAAAGTAATACTGAACTCGCATTTTCTCATTGGTCCCGAGGGCGCACATATAAACGTTTCGGGTATTTCTGGATTGGCGGCGAAGACTTCATATTCAATGTTCCTCCTGAATGCTATCCAACAGAAATTCCGCCTTGATTCCGGAGAAACTGCAGCATTCGTTCTTTTTAATGTAAAAGGACGTGACTTAATGGCTATTGATGAACCAAATATAGAGCTTTCAGACAAGGATAAAAAGATATATTCTGACTTGGGATTGGAAGTAGAACCTTTTCATAACGTAAGATATTATTATCCTTATGGGAAAGGAGGACATCTTCAATCCTACGCGGCACCAGAAGATATCGCTTCTCAAAAAAGCAGGCATATAGCATTCCCATACAAATTCAGTTTTGAAGAATCTTTGGATATGCTTGACTTATTACTTGCGAATGAAGATGATAGCACAGGGACACTTGAGTCTTGTGTTAACTTTATCATTAATGGCGGGGGCGAATTCAGTGGCGTTTCCAAGTGGAAAACGCTTGTTGAAAAGATTGACAACTGTACCAAAACAGTAAATGCTGGTGGGCAGAAAAATGAAATTCAAGTTGCAAGTTGGAGAAAATTCAAGAGATGCGTAAGCAAGGCAATAAACAATGATATTTTCGCCAATACAGTTACATCACGGGAGGTAGAATTGCCTCAAGAAATTGCAAACAATCTAAAACCTGGAGAAGTAATGGTTATTGACATTGCTCGTCTTGATGAAAACTCTCAAAGTTTCGTATTTGGTTCGGTAGCCAGAGCCATTTACGACCTAAAACTTGGCGCATTGCGGGACGACATCCCCGACAAAGTTATAATATTTGTAGATGAGTTGAATAAGTACGCATCCACAGATGTGCCTAAAAACTCTCCAATTCTGAAACAGATATTAGATATTGCCGAACGAGGACGCTCTCTTGGGATTATTCTTTTTTCGGTAGAGCAATTCAGAAGCGCAATACATGATAGAGTAAAAGGCAACTGCGCAACGTCGGCTTATGGCCGAACAAATGCTATCGAAGTATCTAAGCCTGACTACAGATATATTCCTAAAGCATATCAAAATATGCTTACTCGGTTATCACCGGGCGAATATATAATCTCAAATCCGGCACTACGCTCATTGGTGAATATTCGTTTCCCTCGACCCCTTTATAAACAATTTCCAAACGGCTGATATGGAAAATTACAATGCAAAAACAGGAAAGCATCTGATTCAGATTCTGATGTTCTCGATGTATAATGACCAGCGCATTATTTACAGAGAATATATTCAGAATGCCTATGACGCTATCAACAAAGCAGTCAAAGAGGGGGTACTCTCTCAAATGAAAGACGGCATTGTTGATGTGCGGGTTGATAGTGATGCCCAACGTATTGTCATACGTGATAATGGTATAGGCATTAAATCAAACGAAGTGGCTGAGAAGCTCCTCAATATCGCGGACTCTCGAAAAGACGGAATTACAAGTGCCGGACAATACGGCATCGGACGTCTTGCTGGAGCTGGATATTGTAGGTGGCTTAAGTTTAAGACTTCTGCTCTTGGAGAAAATAAAGCCTCAATTATTTCATTTGACGTTGATTTCGCAAATCAAATAATCAACGATGTCGAAGATGAGTCTTCAGCAACAGAAGTTATTGATATCATCACGAAGCTGGAGTCAGTCCCTGAAAAGGAATCTGAGCATTATTTTGAGGTTAGTTTAGAAGGTGTCAATAGAGAATACCGCGATTTGCTTAATCCGGATGCAATAACTGAATATCTTCGGGAAGTGGCACCGATAGACTATTCTATGAAATTCAAAAATGTACTGTTTACTCCTAGTTTGAAACAGGCAGAGATGTCCATATATACGGACCTCTATACTGAGATAGGAAATGTTTCCGTTTGTGTAAATGGCTCTACAGAATTACGAAAACGGTATAATTTGAATATAGATGGCACCGGTGATGAAATTGATTCTCTTGACTTCTTTCAAGTGAATAACGACAAAGGAGAGTTACTTGCATGGGGATGGTATGCCGTTACGCCTTTTACAAAACAAATACCAGTATCTGACACGAATCGAGGTATCAGACTACGCAAACATAATATTCAGTTAGGGACATCTGACCTGCTAAATAAATATTTTGGTGAGGCCCGTGGAAATAATTATTTCTATGGCGAAGTATTTGCTGTTCATCCGAATCTTCGTCCCAATAGTGATAGAAGCGGTCTGGCACCGACACCGGAAACGGAAATCTTGTTCGATAAGCTCCGCTTGATTTTCAAGAATTTAGGAAAGCTTTATCAAGTCGCGAATAATGCTAAAAATGCCGTCAAGAAAGTTACATTGGCAGTTGACAAATTGACATCAGGCATTGAGACGGATGAACAACATATTCAGGCAGAAATTAAATCGGCTGAAGCGGAACTTTCTAAAGTAGAAAACAGTAGCAACGCTCAGTCTCAGGTTGCAAAACGAGTTATAGAACTTCATAAAACAAAAGCTCAGGAGAAGAAGAATGAGGTGAAGGTAAAAAAGATTACGACCCCCTATACGCAAGCAATACCAGTATCAACGCCTCCCGCTGTACAAACTATTACATCTCCTTTTACCCCACACCAGACTGATATATATGAATCCCTAAAAGAAAAGTTTACTGATAAAGAAATTCTACTTATTCGCAGAGCATTCACATATATGACTCTTGCTTGTCCTGGTGTGAACAAGCCGTTACTGGAACAATTGAAATTACATGCCATTAATCAATTAAAACTGTCATGAGCCAAAGAAAGGTACTTTTAATTGAGCCAAACTATTCTAACAAATATCCTCCACTCGGGCTTATGAAGCTTGCAACATATTTTCGAAATCGAGGAGACGAAGTCATATTTTTTAAGGGAGATCTAAAACAGTTGATTATAGAACGAATTACCATCAACTGTATAAATGAGTGTAAATCATTAGCTCCTGAATTTGATTGGGATTTGTTCTATCCCGCAATCTATAATTATATCCGGACAAGAAAGAGAGCGGTATTGAACAAAATTGATTATTCAAGTTCCCAATACAACTTATTATTGGAGGGTAAGATAATCGATGCCAAAAACTATTATTGGTCAGGAGAATGGAAGAAACACCCTGAATGGGATTTTGTTGGTGTGACTACACTATTCACGTTCTATTGGGATATAACAATCAACACCATTAATACTGCCAAACTGCTGGTTAAACCGGATGGGCGATTAATGGTTGGGGGTGTTTTGGCTTCAATCCAACCTAAAGAGGTGGAAAAAGCCACAGGTGTAAAACCCCATATTGGTGTGTTAAATACGCCAGGAGAAATCGACGAAGGTGATTCTCAAATTATTGATGAACTACCATTGGATTATTCGATATTGGATGAAATCGACTATGAATATCCCATGTCTAACGCTTACTATGGTTATACATCAAGAGGATGTATTCGCAAATGTCCTTTTTGTGCAGTCTCAACTTTAGAGCCTACATTTATTCCTTATATACCTTTACAAGATCGCATTAATGGTATAATTAAGAGATATGGAGAACAAAAGGATTTATTACTAATGGATAATAATATCCTTGCATCTCCAAACTTTGAGCAAATAATTCAAGAAATTATAGCTTGTGGATTTGGTAAGGGAGGTAAATATACACAGCCTAATACTTTTGATAAAGCTTTTGAAAATTTAGCAGAGGGTATAAATGATAGGGCTTATCGCAAGAGATGCTTTCGAGAAATCATCAGACTTTACGAGAAATTGAGAGGGAAATCCGATGATGCCTTTCCAGTATATCGAGCTATGGATGATTTCCAGATCCGGGATATTACCACGGTTACAAAAGATAATCTATTACGTGCCTATTCCGTATTGAAGCCAATCTTTGAGAGGCATTTCAGACCGCAGCCTAAACAGCGATATGTCGATTTCAATCAAGGTGTCGATGCTCGATTATTTAATGAGAATAATGTAAAATTACTCGCTTCAATAGCTGTCCGTCCTTTGAGAATAGCTTTTGATGATTTGAAATCGCGTCATGCTTATGAAAATGCAGTGAGACTGTCGGTAAAGGAAGGCATTAGAGACTTCTCAAATTATCTATTATACAACTATAAAGACACACCAGAGGAATTATATATACGACTAAGAATAAATGTTGATCTATGTGATGAGCTGGGGGTTAGCATTTATTCATTCCCAATGAAATATCATCCTATTCATAGTGAAGTCGATTCAGAAATAGACTATTCACACAATCGCGATTATATTGGTATTAATTGGAACCGTAAATATATTCGCGCTATACAGGCTATCTTGAATAGTACGAAAGGTAAGGTCGGAAAAGGAACATCCTTTTTTGAAGAGGCATTTGGTAAAGATTTGACCGAGTTCAAAGAGTTGCTTGAAATGCCGGAAACATTTATTCTATACAGATTCTTCTTCAAGTGGTTAGACGATGTTAATTCATTCGGACCAGAACATTGGAGGGCTTGTTGGAGAAAATGTATGATAACATTGGACGAAAAGACAAAAAATGAAGTTCTTGACATAATTCATTCAAATAATTTCGATGATGAGAGAATAACTAAAATTGATAATCCTCTTGTTAAAGAGCTTTTCAGCTATTATTCAAACCATCGAAATGATATAGTTGATCCGAAGAGTGACTTATACAAATTGAAGCAACAGTATGACGCACATCCCACGATTGTATTAAAAAGGAAGAGAAATAAATGATCGCATTAAATACTACGATTGAAGAAATGAACAGACTCGGGCTTTTATCAGTTCGTGCAATGAACTCATGTCATAAGATAGGTATAAAAACACTTGAAAATATCCTGAAGATCCCTAAAGTAGAGTTTTTTAAAGTGCGAAACTGCGGCAAAAAAACAATCGTAGAAATTGATATAATCAAAGAAAAATACCACTCTCTAAAATCTGAAATAATCTCTGAAGAAGTCGTAGAATCTTCTGAATTGGATGAGGCACAAATAAAATATGAACATCTGCATCCATCGGTTTCAGTAAATCTAAAAAGCTGGATAAAATGGCGTTTTTCAAAACTAAGTATTAGAGCACAACACGCCTTCCCACAACTATCTGGTATCTCTGAAATAATTTCAGTTGTCTATTCGCCCAAAGGAATAGATACATTATCTGTAAAAAATTGTGGAAAAAAAACGAGTATAGAAATAGAAGTTTTCTTAGCTGATTTCAAACAGTATTTTGAAAATGCAACAAAAGATATTGCCACTAACTCAGGGATTTCTGAGATTGATAGTCGTGATAAAGAAATCGCTGAATTAGGTTTCATATACCCTTTTTTATTAAGTAAAGAGTGCGAGTGCATAGTCGATTTTAATCAAAAAAACAACGGACGATTCCCATACCTGTATGTAGCCAAACTTTATATTTTACGATCGGACCTTCCTAGAATTAGCATATATCGCGATTATTACGGTCTTAATCCCTCGCTTACACGCCATACCCTATCTGAGATA
>DAWBVG010000522.1:0-2086 GCA_052279865.1 Muribaculaceae bacterium | reverse complement strand
CTGTAGAGGTGCCTCAGAAAGCTTTCCTCGCAGTTTTGAAACTTGATTAATAAAAACAGTCAAATAATTGTTATAGCTATAAAGACTGCTGCAGTCTTTATAGCTATAATTTAATGTAAACACGATTATGAATATTGGTGATAAATTCCCTGATGTGCTCGGCGTTGATGCCGAAGGTAAAGAAGTTAAATTATCGGATTATCCCGGCAAACGTTTTATAATATATTTTTATCCGAAAGACAATACCCCCGGTTGCACTGCCGAGGCTTGCAATTTCCGCGACAATTATTCTATCTTTGAGAAGATGGGATATCAGATTATCGGTGTGAGCAAAGATTCTCCCGAGAGTCATAATAAATTTGCAGCCAAGTTTGCATTGAGTTTTCCTCTTGTGGCAGACACGGAGCACGCGCTCTGCGAATTGGCGGGAGTATGGCAGAAGAAAAAGATGGCAGGAAGGGAATATATGGGTATCGTGCGCACTACTTTCGTGACAGATGAGAATGGTGTGGTGACCGACGTGATAGAGAAAGTTAAGACCAAAGAGGCTTCCGAACAGCTCTTCGCCATCCTCGACAATCGTTTCAACCCGAATCCGGCATGATAATGAGGCTTTAGGTTTTAGGCTTTAGGCCTTAGATCTTTGCTTACTCAAATGGTTCTAAAGCCTAAAACCTAAAGCCTAAAACCTAAAAACTTACACAACGTGGCTTCTGTATTTTTTACTGCGCAAAAAACCATAAAGAATTATGCTAACGGTGGCAATGTGCTGATCTTTGCCACTGTTATGGCATTGCTTGTGGTGAATCTCCCTTTCACGAGACCTATCTATGAGTCGATATGGCTCAATGAGGTCGAACTGAGGGTGGGCGATTTCAATCTTTTCAGCCATCACGGACAGCCGATGTCTATTATGGCATTCATCAACGATGCCCTCATGGCTCTGTTCTTTTTCTCTGTGGGATTGGAGATCAAGCGCGAAGTGTTGGTTGGTGAGTTGTCGTCATTCCGCAATGCGTTGCTGCCTATTGTGGCGGCTATCGGTGGAATGTGCGTGCCGGTGCTGATATATTATCTCATGGCAAAAGGCACTCCCTATGCCGGCGGTGCCGCAATTCCGATGGCTACCGACATCGCATTCTCTTTGGGTGTGCTTGCCATGCTCGGCAACCGTGTGCCCATCGGTCTTAAAGTCTTCTTGACCACCTTGGCAGTGGTTGACGATATCGGTGGTATTCTTGTTATCGCCATATTCTACAGTACTCATATCGACTATATGCTTCTGCTTTATGCCGCTGCATGTCTGTTGCTCCTTTTCTTGGGAGGAAAAGCCGGTATTCAGTCGAAGATGTTCTATGTATTCTTGGGAGCCTTCGTTTGGTTCTGTTTCCTGAATGCGGGAATACATCCCACGATTGCCGGAGTGTTGGTAGCGTTTTGCGTGCCAGCCAAACCGGTGTTCGCACCTAAGAAATATATTCAGACCATTCGAAAGAACATATCCTTCTTCGCTCGTGAAAATGACGAGAATCTTAATTCCCGCACAATCCTGAGCAAAGAGCAGATGAACCAGCTGAAGGAGATAGAGTCGGCATCAGATAAGGTTATTTCACCTCTCCAGGATATGGAAGATACCCTCCATCCGTTGGTGAACTATATCATAGTGCCTCTGTTCGCTTTTGCAAATGCCGGGATATTCTTCGGAGACATGCAGATAAGCCAGCTCTTCCACGGCATAGCACCCGCCATTATCGTCAGTCTTATAGGCGGTAAGTTTTTAGGTATATTTCTCTTCGCTGCAATATGCATTCTTTTGAAATGGGCACCTATGCCCGAAGGCACAAATTGGGGAAGCCTTGCATCCGTGTCGCTCCTTGGAGGAATCGGTTTTACGGTCTCGTTGTTTATCGCCACCCTTTCTTTTGGTGCCGGCGATCCCATATCCTCTCAATTGCTTAATGATTCCAAACTCGGCATACTTGTCGGCTCGCTCCTTGCCGGTATTCTCGGTTGGGCAGCCCTACATTTTACATTACCGAAGACAGCCGAAGCTGCAGCGGGTGATTGAGACATCGTCCGTGCGGAG